>NZ_JBLLEB010000010.1:0-164151 GCF_047690175.1 Roseomonas sp. BN140053
GCCTGTCTTGACCACGTAGCGCAGCCCGTTGAACACCTCGCGCAGAGCGTGCCGCCGCTGCCCCGCCGCCTCGGGCAGCAGCACGAGGTAGGGTGCGACCAGACCCCATTCCTCATCGGATACGTCGGACGGATAAGCCTTGCGGGTCATCCCGCAAATCTGGACCTCCCCTCAGTCCACAACAGCCTCTAGGGTGTTCTGGCCTGGGCCAGAGGGGCTCTGCCCCTCTGGACACCCCGCGAGGAGCCCGGGGCTCCTCGACCTCATGAGTGCCTCCGGCGGGGGCGGGTTGGCCGACGGTGCCCGCCATGCCCGACGTGGATCATCCCGCCCCCGCCGGAGGCACTCAACGTGGGGGCCGGGGAGTTCGTAACTCCCCGGCGGAGGTCCAGGAGGCAGAGCCTCCTGGCCACGGCCAGGGTCACCCAGAACCAACCGGACCCACGCGAACCGGAGCCCCCGCCCGGAACCCGGACGGCGCTGAGGCGCCGCCGGGGGTGGGCGGTGTCAGATGCCGGCCTTGGCGCCCTGGGCGGTGAGGGTGGAGTACTTGCGCACGGTGGCTTCGAGGTTGTCGCTGCACCACTGGGCCATGCGCTCTTCCTCGGCCAGGGACTGGCGCAGGGCGGTGGGGCCCTGGTTGTCGCCGGCGAGTTCCGCCATCACCAGCAGCGAGCGGTAGGAGGCGATCTCGAAGTGCTCGAAGGCGTAGTTCGCCATGGAGTTCTTCAGGATCTCGTCCTGCATGGGCGCATGCGCCAGCGCGGCGAGGTTGCCCATCAGCCCGGTGACCACGTCCTTCACGCCGGAAGCGGAGGTGCCCAGCGAGGACAGGATGCTGTCGAGGCGGTCGCGCTGTTGCTCGCTCTCGGCGATGTGGCGGCGCAGGGCCTCTGCCATCTCGGGGTAGCTGTCGATGCGCTCGACCTGGCGGGACAGCAGCTGGATGGCCTGGGTTTCCAGCGCGCGCGCGTTCACGAGGCCGGTGACGTAGAGCTCCTGATAGCTTTCCTGCATGGTTCCGTCTTTCCTTGTGGTGGTGTGAAGGCCGGGTCGGGCGCGCCGCCTGCGGGCCTGCGCGCCGGGCCCGGTTATTCCGCCTCGGCTTCCAGGGCCGCGGGCAGGATGGCGCTGCGCGTGACGTCCGTGAGCGCTTCGTCCTGCGACTTTTCTTCCGCCAGAGTCTGCGCCAGCAGTTCCGCCACCCCATCCTGGCCGAGCGCCTTGGACAGCTCCACCATCGTGCCGTAGGCGGAAATCTCGTAGTGCTCCATGCGCTGCTGGCTGGCGATGATCACCAGGTCCAGCACGGGGCCCTTCTCGTATTCCTCGACCTCGTGCTGCGCTTCCTCGACCAGGCCGCGCATCGCTTCGCAGACCTTGCGGCCCGGGCGGGCGCCCAGCTTCTCCAACGCCTGCTCGACGCGATCACGCTGTTCCTCGGTCTGGGCGATATGCGCTTCCAGGCCTTCGCGCAGCTTGGGGTCGGTGGCCTTGCGCAGCATCCGCTTCATCGCCTGGATGCCTTGCTTCTCGGCGCTGAAGGCATCCTTCAGCTGGTCGACCATCATCTCGTTCAGCGGCGTCATGCTTGCTTCCGTCGTTGGCTGGCGTGCTGGTGGCGCAGGGAAACGGTGCGGTGCGCGATCCCTGCGTCCCGGTCCCGGCGTGACCGTGTCGTCTGCCGATCCAACGCGGCGGTTCCGCGAGCGTCGCCGCGGGCGGACCTGACATTCGCGCTATCGAGGGAAGGCTTTGCGGGCATCCGGGAAGGGTGCGGTGCGGGCGGGCAACGGCGACGTGGCGCAACGATACGGACGGCCCGCGGCAGCGGCGGCGCCGATGCTCAGAAACAACGGATGCGCGGCTCCTATGCCGGCGCCATGGGGCAGCCGCAGTTGCTGTCCGGAACCCCGGTTCCCGAAGCCCGGAGCGCGGCTCAGGACCTCGCGCCGCGCCGCATGGCGGCCACCGCCGCCAGCATGGTGGCGGCCATGGCGGCGCTGCCGAGCACATAGGCCAGGGCGGCCCCCGGCAGGCCCCAGGTCGCGGCCAGGAACCAGAGCACCCCGAGGTAGAGCAGTGTCACCACGGCCCGAACCAGCAGCGCCGTGCCGGCGCGGCCCAGCGTCAGCAGCAGCGGCTCCAGCGGAAAGGCCGGCACGGTGGCCAGCAGGGACGCGGCCATGATCGCCAGCAGCGGCGCCGCCTCGGCGTAGTTCGCCCCGAAGGCGAGGCGCATGAAGGGCCCCGCCGCCGCCATCACGATCAACATCACCGCGCCCGCGCCCAGTGCCGCCAGGGCGGCGGAGCGGGTGGACAGGCGCCAGAACTCGGCCGTGCGCGCCGCTTCGCGCAGCCGCGCGGCTTCGGGGTAGAAAACGCGGGCCAGCAGCTCGGCCGGCTTGCCCAGAGCGTCCACCACGGTTTGCGCCACCCGGTAGAAGCCGGCTGCCGCCGGCCCCAGCAGCGCCCCCACCACTAGGTTGGACAAGGGCCCCCAGGCCACGCCCAGGGAGGAGCCGAGATTGGCGAACCACACGAAGGGCCAGATCCCCTGCCCCGGCCGCAGCGCCGCGCGCCAGTTCACCCGCACGCCCCGCCGCAGGCCGCGCCGGCCCAGCTCGCGCCAGGCGACCCAGCCGAGCACGAGGTCACCCGCCAGGTCCGAGGCCCACCAGCAGAGCACATAGGCCCAGAAGGGCAGCCCCACCCCCCAGCACAGCAGCACCCCCGCCAGCCGCAGCCCCGGCAGCGTCAGGCTCTGCCAAGCCATCAGGTCGAAGCGGTCCAGCAGGCGCAGGACGCCGCTGGGGGTGGCGATCGTCATGGTCGGCACCAGCGTGGCGTAGGCGATGCAGAGCGGCACCAGCGCCTCGGGGATGCCCAGGCGTTCGCCCAGAAAGGGCAGCAGCGCCATCGCCCCCAGCATGCCCAGCACCCCCGTGCCGAGGTCTAGCACCAGGGCGAAGAGCAGCACGTCCGCCAGTTCCTGCGGGTGGCCGCCCGCGTGCTCGATGCGGTGCAGGGCGGGAGTGCCGAACTGGATGATGGCCTGCCAGGACTGGAAGCGGGCCAGGCCGCTGGCGGTCAGGGCATAGGTGTTGATCAGCACCAGCACGCCGAAGGCGTCCGGCCCCAGGGCGCGGGCGGCCACGGCCAGCCCGAGGAGGTGCAGCAGCGCCCCCGCTCCCTTGCCGGACACCAGCAGCCCGGCATTGCGCAGGATCGCCCGCAGCGCCCGGTCGCCGCGCCAGGCCTCCAGCCAGCGCCGGGGCTTCGCGCCGGGGGAGGCAGCGGAGGAAACGCCGGCGGATGCGCCAGCGGAGGCGCCTGCGGGGGCACCGGGTGAGGTGCCGGCGGAGGCGCCGGGGGCCATGGCGGGCGGTGCGACGAGGGGGGGCGCGGTAGGGTCTGATCCGGGGCCGGGAAACATCCGGCGTCTTGTGCGAGGGGCGTGCCGCCGCGTCCAGCCACCGGCCCACAACCCCCGGCCAGTTGACGCTCGCCCGGCCGTGCCGCTACCGGGAAGCGCCGACCGACCCCGGCGCGCCTTTCGGCGTGCCCCGGCCGGCGGCCCCATTTCCCCACCCCATCCGGCGGTGCGGGGCGCGGCGCTCCTGCCCGCGTCCTGCCTCCCCGGCGGAATGCCGCACCCCACCATGCCGACGCCGACCCCCACCGAGAGCGGCCTGCCCCTGCGCCCGGCCGACTTCGCGACCTTGCCGGAGGCGCTGGACTACGCCGCGCGCGGGGCGAGCGGGCTGAACCTGTATTCCGGCCGGGGCGACCTCCTGGAAGCCCTGCCCTGGTGCGACCTGCGGGAACGCGCCGCGGCCATGGCGCGGCGGCTGCTGGGGGCCGGGCTGCGGCGGGGCGACCGGGTCGGGGTGGTGGCCTCGGCGGACGGGGACTTCGCCCGCTGCTTCCTGGCCTGCCAGCTGGCCGGGCTGCTGCCGGCGCCGCTGCCGCTGCCGCTCGCCTTCGGGGGGCGCGACGCCTATGCCGAGCATGTCGGCCGCCTGGCCGCGGCGGCGCGGATCTCGGCGCTGATCGCCCCGCCGGCGCTGGCCGGCTGGCTGGAAGGGCTGCGCGAGATGCCGGCGCTGCGCCTGCTGGCCACCGCGGCGGAGCTGGACGCGCGGCCGGATGCGGCGGCGGACCTCGTGCCGTCCGGGCCGGAGGAGGTCGGCTACCTGCAGTTCTCGTCGGGCAGCACGCGCTTCCCGATGGGTGTGGCGGTGACGCAGCGGGCGCTGATGAGCAACCTGGGCGGCATCACCCGGTACGGCCTGCGCATCGGCGCCGCCGACCGCACTGTCAGCTGGCTGCCGCTGTACCACGACATGGGCCTGGTGGGCTTCTTCCTGGCCCCCCTGGCCAGCCAGCGCTCGCTGGACTGGCTGCCCACGGCGGAATTCGCCCGCCGGCCGCTGGAATGGCTGCGGCTGATCTCGCGCAACCGCGGCACGCTCTCCTTCAGCCCCTCCTTCGGCTACGAGCTGTGCGTGCGCCGGCTGCGCGGCGCCCTGCCGGAAGGGCTGGACCTGTCCTGCTGGCGCGGGGCGGGGATCGGCGGCGACATGATCCGGCCGCACCACTTGGCCGCCTTTTCCGACGCCTTCGCCGCCGCCGGCTTCCGCCGCGAAGCCTTCGTGCCGAGCTACGGCATGGCGGAGGCCACGCTGGCCCTGTCCTTCGCCCCCCTGGACCGCGGCGCCGAGGTGGACCGCGTGGACCTGGACCGGCTGGAGCGGGACGGCGTGGCGGTGCCGCCCGAGGCGGCAGTGCCGTCCGGGACCGCAGTGCCGTCCGGGACAGGGATGTCGTCCGAGACCGTGACGCCGCCCGGGGCAGCGACGCCGCCCGGGGGCGAGCGGACGCGCGACCTCGTGCTCTGCGGCCCCGCCCTGCCCGGCCACGCGCTGGAAGCCCGCGACGAGCTCGGCCGGGCCCTGCCCGACCGGCAGGTGGGGCGCATCTTCGCCAGCGGCCCCTCCCTGATGCAGGGCTACGACAACCAGCCGGGCGAAACCGCCGCGGTGCTGGGCGCCGACGGCTGGCTGGACACGGGCGACCTCGGCTACCGGCTGGACGGGGCGCTGGTGATCACCGGGCGGGCCAAGGACCTGATCATCGTCAACGGCCGCAACGTGTGGCCGCAGGACCTGGAATGGACGGTGGAGCACGCCATGGCCGGCGGCCGCGGCGGCGTGGCGGCGTTTTCCCTGGAAGGCGGCGAGGCCGGCGAGGCGCTGGTGGTGCTGGTGGAAGCCCGCACCTCCGACCCGCAGGCGCGGGAACAGCTGCGGCAGGACGCGCTGCTGGCGCTGCGCGGGGCGCACGGGCTGGAAGCCCAGGTGATCCTGGTGCCGCCCGGCAGCCTGCCGCACACCTCCTCGGGCAAGCTGAGCCGCAGCCGGGCGCGCGCCCTGTTCCTGGACGGCGCCTTCGCCCCCGCCGCACCCCTGCCGGCCGCGGTGGAATGACGGCGGCCGGCCGCGGCGCGCGCTGGCCCGCACCCGGGGCTGTTCGGGGTCTTCGGGGCTCCGGCGTTGGCCAGGGGGCGCCGCCCCCTGGACCCCCGCCGGGGAGTTTAAACTCCCCGGGCCCCACGTTGAGTGCCTCCGGCGGGGGCGGGATGATCCACGGCAGTCATGGCGGGCACCCTCGGCCATCCCGCCCCCGCCGGAGGCACTCATGAGGTCCAGGAGCCTAAGCTCCTGGCGGGGGTCCCAAGGGGGCAGAGCCCCCTTGGCCGCGGCCGAACACCCCAGACCCGACCGCCCGGGCCGGGAGCCCGCGGCGTGAGCGCCCCGCTCGCGGCCATCACGGGCGGCACGGGGTTTCTCGGCCGCTACGTGGTGCGGGCGCTGGCGGAGGCGGGCTGGCGGGTCCGGCTGCTGACCCGGCGCGATCCCGCCCATCCCCTGCTGGACGACCTGCCGCTGGAGCTGGAGCTGGGCGACCTCGGCGACTCGGCGGCGCTGGACCGGCTGGTGCGGGGTGCCGCGGCGGTGGTGCACGCGGCGGGGCTGATCAAGGCGCTGCGGGCGGAGGATTTCGTGGCGGTCAACGTCGGCGGCAGCGCCGCCTTGGCGGGGGCGGTGGCCCGGACGACGCCGGGGGCGCGGCTGGTGGTGGTGTCCTCGCAGGCCGCGCGCGCCCCCGGGGTGTCGCCCTATGCCGCCAGCAAGCGGGCCGGGGAGGATGCGGCGGTGGCGGCGGCCGGCGGCGCGCCCTGGGTGGTGGTGCGCCCCTGCGCCATCTACGGCGCCTGGGACGACGCGAGCCTGTCGCTGCTGCGCCTGGCCGCCCTGCCCGCCGTGCCGACGCCGCGCGGGCGGGAACCGCGGCTGGCCATGATCCACGCCGCCGATGCCGCCGCGGCGATCGCCCAGCTGTGCCGGGCGGAAGCGCCGGCCGGGGCGCGCTTCGAGCTGTGCGACGCCCGCACCGACGGCTACGGCTGGCGCGAACTGCTGGGCCAGTGCGCCGCGGCGATCGGCCGTCCGGCCCCGCCGCGCTTCCTGCCGCTGCCCGACGGCGCCTTCCGCCTGGCCGGCGCGGCGGCCGCCGGCTGGGCCGCGGCGACCCGGCGAGCCGGCTTCTTCGGCCCCGGCAAGGTGGGGGAGATGCTGCACCGGGACTGGGCGCCCGATCCGGCCGCGCTGTTGCCGCCGGCGGTGTGGCAACCCCATATCGGGTTGCCGGAAGGGCTGGCCGAGATGGCGGCCTGGGACCGCCGGATGCGGTGTAGCCGCGGGGCCGCACCGGGCTGAGGAGCGGCGGGCGCCGGTGGAAGACACTTGCGTCGCGACTTCGCGATCCTACAGTGCTGTCTCAGACTTGTTGCAGTTGCGAGGCGGGGCCGGGACGCCCACGCCGGGGGATAGTGGTTCGACATGACGGATGACGATGAAGTCCTGCTCCTGATCGAGCAGGAACTGAGACCCCTGTTGCGCGAAAGCCGGGAGATCACCCCGGACTCGCAGATCATGGCGGATCTCGGCCTCGACTCCCTGGCGGTGATGGATTTCATCATGGTGCTCGAGGAGCGTTTCGAAATCGTTATCCCCGTGGACCAGCTGGCCGATGTGCGCACCGTGCGCGACCTCGCCCGGACGGTGCAGGAGATCCGCGCCCGGACCCCGGCCAGCACCGCCGCCTGACCATGAACATCCTCGACAAGTTCGCGCCCCTGCGGGCCGCCTATGCGGGCGTGCGCGCCGCCGGGCAGGACCCCTTCGCCGTGCGCTTCGAGCGCATCGCCTCCCCCACCGAGGGCATCCTCAACGGGCGGCCGGTGCTGCTGCTGGGCACCAACAACTACCTGGGCCTGACCTTCGACCCGGCCTGCCTGGAAGCCGCGGTCAGCGCCACGGAACAGGCCGGCACGGGCACCACCGGGTCGCGCATCGCGAATGGCACCTATGGCAGCCACGCGGCGCTGGAAGCGCGCATCGCGAACTTCTTCGGCCGCCGTGCCGGCATGGTGTTCACCACCGGCTACCAGGCCAACCTGGGCATCCTGTCCACCCTGGCCGGGCGCGACGACCACCTGGTGCTGGACGCCGACAGCCACGCCAGCATCTACGACGGCGCCAAGCTGAGCGAGGCGCGGGTGACGCGCTTCCGCCACAACGACCCCGAGGACCTGGCCCGCCGCCTGCGCCTGCTGCGCGACGTGCCCGGCCACAAGCTGATCGTGGTCGAGGGCATCTATTCCATGCTGGGCGACACTGCGCCGCTACGCGAGATCGCCGCCGTCAAGCGCGAGGCCGGCGCCACGCTGCTGGTGGACGAGGCGCATTCGCTGGGCGTGCTGGGCGCCCGCGGCCGCGGCCTGGCGGAAGCCGCGGGCGTGGAAGCCGACGTGGACTTCGTGGTCGGGACCTTTTCCAAGTCCCTGGGCGCGATCGGCGGCTTCTGCGTGTCCGACATGGACGGCTTCGAGTCGCTGCGGGTGGCCTGCCGCCCCTACATGTTCACCGCCTCCCTGCCGCCCTCCGTCACCGCCTCGGTGACGCAGGCGCTGGCGGAGCTGGAAGCGCGGCCGGAGTTGCGGACGTCCCTGACCCGCAACGCCCGGCAGCTCTATGACGGGCTGGTGGCGGCGGGCTTCCTGCTGGGCCCGGCGGCCAGCCCGATCGTGGCGGTGCGCCTGTCCTCGCCCGAGCGGGCCGTGGCCGCCTGGAACGCGCTGCTGGCGCGCGGCGTCTACGTCAACCTCGCCCTGCCGCCCGCCACGCCGCGCGGCGAGGCCTTGCTGCGCCTGTCCGTGTCCGCCGCCCATACGCCCGAGCAGATCGCCCGCGCGGTGGACGCCGTGGCCGAGGTCGGCAGCATGCTGGGGCTGACGGATACGCTGCTGGCGGCGGAGTAGCGCCGGGGCGTGGCGCTGGGTGGCCCACGAGGGCGCTCTGCCCCCTCGCGCTCCCCCGCCAGGAACCTGATGTTCCTGGACCTCCCATTCGTAAAAGTATGGCGCTGGTGGACAGGTGGGTCCCCCCCGCGGCGGCTTCGCCCGCGGGGGGGACCCACCTGTTCACCAGCGCCAACTCACGGCGGGGTCCGGGGACCTACGAGGTCCCCGGCGGGGGTGCAGGGGGCGGCGCCCCCTGCGGGGCCACCCGGTGTGCCGCCTCCGAGCCCAGCGCACCGCTTCCCAGCCCACCTCCATCACCGCACCGCCCCCGCCCGTCGCAGCCGCCACAGCAGGGCCGGGGCGGCCAGGATGGGGTGGCGGCGCTGCCAGGGGGTCAGGTGCAGCGCCACGCCGGAATGGCGCTCCACCTTCCAGGCGAGGTAGTCGGCGCCGCCGGCAAAGGTGAAGGCGGCCTTCACCAGGCGCGCGACGTTGAGCGGCTTGCCCAGGGCCCGGCGCAGCGCCCAGCCGCGCCGGGCGGCGGCGCGCTGCGCCGGGCCCAGCCGCGGGCGCAGGCGGCCGTCCGGGGCCGGCGCGGCGTCGGGCAGCGCGGCGCGCAGCAGGGCGTCGTAGCGATCGGCGGCGGCGGCGTGCACCAGGGCGGCGCGGTCGCCGCGCTCGGCCCGCAGCTCGGCGCCGTAGGTGGCGCGGAACAGCGCCCGCCAGTAGTCGGCGGGCGTGCCCTCCTCCGGGCCCAGCCGGACGGCCCAGTTGACGGCGGTGCGGACCGCGGCGGCCACGCCGGCCCGGGCCTCGGCGCGGGCGGCGTCGTCGCGGGCGTGCAGCAGGGCGACGGGCTGGCAGAAGCGAGCCCAGATCGTGGTGTCCAGCGAGGCCGGGCGTAGGGCGCGCCGGAAGCGGGCGCGCGGGATGATCGCCACCTTGGCGCGCAGGGTCCGGTCGCCCTGCGCCACCGTCCAGTGCTCCACGTCGGGCGGCAGCAGGGCGGTCAGGGCGGCGCGCAGCCCGGGGCCGCCGTGCCAGTCGCGCGGGCGGTCCACCAGCACGTAGAAGTCCAGCAGCCCGGACGGGTCGCCGGTGCGCAGGCAGGAGCCGTAGAACAGGATTGCCGCCACCGCCGCGCCGTGTTGGGCCAGGATGGCCGCGGCCATCGCCCGGGCCTCGGGCATCACGGGCTGGTCCAGCTCGGCGGCCAGGATGGCCTCCACCGGGCTCGCGGCCCAGCGTTCCGCCGGTTCCTGCGCCGGCCATCCCGGCCCGTTCCCGCCCGAACTCACGGCGGCGACACGAAGACCTGGGTGGTGGGGGCGGACAGCACCACGCCCCCCGGGCCGGGCGCATAGGCTTCGCCGTCCAGCACGAAGGGCTGCTCGGCGGCGAGCTCGATCCGCGCGGCGCGGCCGCCGGCATGGCCGGGGCGCGGCGGGCCGGGCCGGCCGCGGCGGGCTTCCCACAGCGCGCGGAGGAGCTGCCGGGGCGGCGCCGCCACGTCCAGCCAGTGCAGCGGGCCCTGCCCGGCCTCGCGAAACGGCCACAGGCCCAGGGGCAGCCGTTCCAGCGTGGTGGCCAGCACCAGGAAGTGCCGTTCCTCCGGCGCGGGGGCACCGTCCGCCCGCAGCCGCATCGCCTCGCCCGCCGCCAGGGCCCCGCCGCCGCCGAGCAGGGCGCGCCCGAGCACCGCGGCCACGGCCAGGCCGACGGCGACGTTGCCGAAGGCGCCGCCGGGGTGCAGGCGCTGGTTGGCGACGCGGTGGCCGTGGGCGAAGGCGGCGGCGCCGCACAGGAAACCGCGCAGCCGGCGCTGCGGCTCGCCGGGCCAGTCCACCTCCAGCACCGGGCGGGTTTCCCGGCGCAGCGGCGCGCCGCGCTCCAGCGCGTCCAGCAGGCGGCCCAGCCCCCTCGCGCCGCGGCCGGCGCCGCCGACGTCGCCGGCCGCGAGGTCGGTCTTGCCGGCCGGCAGCAGGGCGACCGCCGGGGCGGGGCCGGTCCAGGCCGTGGGCAGGGCGGTCAGCACCTCGCGCAGCGTGCCGTCGCCGCCGCTCACCGCCAGGATCGGCAGCCCCGCCGCGGCGAAGCCCGCCAGGGCGTCGCGCAGGGCGTCGCGGGTGGCGGGCTCGGCCAGGATCACGCCGGGATGGCCGGCTGCCAGGGCGCGCAGGGCTTCCCCGGTCCGGCCCTGCGCGCCGTGGCTGCGGGGGTTGCGGATCAGCCCGATCGGGGGCGGCGTCACCCGGCCAGCCAGGAAGTGGGCGGCTGCCCGCGGGCGGTGGCGCGAAACGCCTGGGCGATCTGGGCGGTGTGCACGACCAGCGAGAGCAGCGTCCAGGCGGCCACCGCCAGCATGCCCCAGTCCGGGCGGCCGGCCAGGGCGAAGGCGCTGAGCAGCAGCAGGTTGGGGTTGCGGCGCGCGGTGACGGAGCGGAAGGCGCTGTCGAAGCGGCGCCAGACATGCATCTCGATGCCGAAGCGGGAAATGAACAGCCCTTCCTCCAGCCGCTGCAGCACGTAGCCGCCCAGCACGACCGCCAGCACCCACCAGGGCTGCGGCACGGGCATCCCGACATGGGCCAGCCCGACCACCCAGGCGTAGTACCAGAAGGGCGGGTGGATCAGGTCGGTGCCGTGGTCCAGCACGTTGCCGAACTTGGTGGAGCGCAGGGTGGTACGGGCCAGCTTGCCGTCCACCGTGTCCAGAAAGGTCATGCCCCAGGCGGCCAGCAAGCCGGGCAGGAAATGCCCCTGGGCGAACAGCCACATGGCCAGGAACACCAGCCCCAGGCTGACCCAGGTCACGGGGTTGGGCCCGATGCCCAGCGCGGCGCACAGCCGGGTGACGTGAAAGGCGGGCACCGGCCAGACATGCTTGGTGACGATGTCCGTGACGCCCTTGTAGGAGCCGGTGAAGGTGCGCCATTCCGCCGCCCGCACGGTGTCGGCGCGCAGCGGCAGCAGGTAGGGGACCTCGCGCTTGCGCAGCGCCTTGTTGTGGGCGTCGCCCAGCTCGGCCGGGCCGCCGGCGCGCATGGCGGCAAAGGCGGGGTCGGTGCGGGGCGCCCCGGCCAGCAGCGCGGCGGCGACGCCGGCGGCCCGGTCGGCGGTGCCGGCACCGGTCCGGTTCGCGGTGCCGATACCGGTTCCGGCCGTGGCGGCGTCGCCGGTTCCGTCCGCGGCGCCAGCGGCAGCCCCATCGGCGGCGAGGTGGGCCGCCACGGGCAGGCCGCCCTCGGGCGAAAGCAGCAGCGTGCCGGGCTGCCGGACCAGGGCGGCGATCAGGCCGGGGTCGTAGACCTGGTCGGCGCGCAGCAGCAGCAGGCCGCGGTCGGGGGCGGCGGTGCCGGGCCAGGGCGCGACATCCTCCACCCCGGCGCGGCTGAGGGAGCGGCGCAGGCGCTCGGCGGAGCTCATGCTCCAGATCGGCACCGGGGCCTCGCCCAGGATGCGGGCCGCCGGCGGCGGGGCGTCAGCCATGCCGGCCGGCCCGCCCGGGGTTGCCCGCGCCCTGCCCTGGGCGGGGCGGGAGCCGCCGCGCTATCCTGCCGCCCCGCAGCACGGCGCCGGCATGCACCAGCCCTTCACCCTCGCGCATCTGTCCGACCCGCACCTGCCTCTGTCCCCCGGGCTCGCGCCGTCCTGGCGGCAACTCGCGAGCAAGCGGTCCCTGGCCTTTCTGTCCTGGCGGCGCAAGCGGGGGCGCGCGCATTCCTCGGCCGGGCTGGCCGCGCTGCTGGCCGACATCGCCGCGGCGCGGCCCGACCTGGTGGCGGTGACGGGGGACCTGGTGAACCTCGCCCTGCCGGGGGAGTTCGCGGCGGCCCGCGACTGGCTGGCGGAACTGGGGCCGCCCGCGCGGGTGGTGCTGGTGCCCGGCAACCACGACGCGCTGGTGCCCGTCCCCGCGGCCGAGGGCCTGGACCTTTGGGCACCCTGGCTGGCGGGCGATGCCGGGCCGGGCTTTCCCAGCCTGCGGGTGCGGGATGGGGTGGCGGTGCTCGGGCTCAGCTCCGCCGTGCCCACCCTGCCGCTGCTGGCCGGCGGGCGGCTGGGCGCGGCGCAGGTGGCGGCGGCGGAGCGGATGCTGGGGGAACTCGGCCGGCGCGGGCTGTTCCGGGTGGTGCTGGTGCACCATTCCCCCGTGGCCGGGCCGGGCGGCTGGCGCAAGGCGCTGTGGGACGCGGGGCCGCTGCGCGACGCCCTGGCGCGCGCGGGGGCGGAGCTGGTGCTGCACGGCCACCACCACGTCCGCCGCTTCGCGGTGCTGCCGGGGCCGGGGGGCGGCCGGATCCCCGTGCTGGGCGTGCCGGCGGCCGCCTTGGGCGCGCATGGCGGCAGCTGGCACCGGCACGTGGTCGCGCCCGACCCGGCGGGCGGCTGGTGGCTCGACACGGAGCGGCGCGCCTGGGACCCGGCGCGGGGCGGCTTCCGCGCCGCCGGGCGCTGGCGGCTGCACCTGGCGCCGGGCCCGCCGGCGGCGCGGCACGGCCCCGCGCGGCCGGCGGCTTGACGCCGCCCCGGGAAAGGGGCGGAGATCGCGCATGGTCCAGGCCACGCTGCAGAAATTCGGCTACCCCGGCACGCTGGTGGCGGAAACGCCGCGCTGGGCGGTGCTGTGCCGGCCGCAGCAGCCCACCCTCGGTTCCCTGGTGCTGGTGTGCCGCGAACCGGTGACCGCCTTCGGCGCCGCCAGCCCCGCCGCCTTCGCCGAGCTGGGCGGCGTGGTCGCGGCCGCCGAGCGGGTCCTGGCCGGCTTCACCGGCTACAGCCGCATCAACTACCTGATGCTGATGATGGTGGACCCCGACGTCCATTTCCACGTGATCCCCCGCTACGAGGGCGGGCGCGACTTCGGCGGGCTGCACTTCCCCGATGCCGGCTGGCCCGCGGCGCCGGCGCTGGGCACCTTCGTGGAGCCGCCGCCGGAGGTCCTCGCCGCGCTGGTGGCGGCGCTGCGCGACCGCTGGCAGGGCGCTTCCCCGGCGTGACCCCCCGGCGGCTCTGCCGTCCGGCCCGGCGGCTCGGCCGTCCGACGGGGTGGCTCTGCCGTCCGACTCGGCGGCCCAGCCGTCCGGCGGAGTGGCCCGGCCGTGGGCGCAACCTTGCGGCCCGCCGCGACGGTACCTGATCCTTTGGCGGACCTGCCCATCCCCTCGCCGGAAGCGGCCGGGAACTCCCCCGCGCCGCCCAGCCCCTTGCCGGTGCGCCGGGCGCCCCCACGGCGCCGGGGCGGCCGGCCGGCGCGGCTGGACCGCTACATGCTGGCGCAGCTGCGCGCGCCCCTGCTGGCGGCGCTGCCGGTGCTGCTGCTGGCGCTGCTGCTGGAACGGCTGCTGCGGCTGCTGGACATCGCCGCCCGCACCGGCGGACCGCTGGACCTGGTGGTGGGGATGGTGGTGAACCTCGGCCCGCACTACCTCGGCCTGGCGGTGCCGGCGGCCTTCTTCGCCAGCATCTACGTCGCCGTCAGCCGGCTGGGCGAGGCGCACGAGCTGGACGCCATCTGGGGCACCGGCCTGTCGCTGGCGCGGCTGGCGCGGCCCTTCGTGCTGCTGGGGCTGGTGCTGGGGCTCGGCGGGGTGGGCCTGTACGGCTACGCCCAGCCCTACGGCCGCTACGCGTACCGGGCGCTGTACGACGCCTTCATTCACGCGCCCTGGAACGTCACCGTGCCGGCCGGGGTCTTTACCCCCGTGGGCAGCGGCGTCACCGTCACCGCCGATGCCGCCGCCCCCGGCGGCCGCGTGCTGCAGCGGGTCTTCGTGCACCAGCGCCACCCCGACGGCACGGAAACGGTCACCACCGCCCGCCGCGGTCAGCTGGAGCCCACGCCCGAGGGCGGGCGCATCGCCCTGCTGCTGGAGGATGGCGAACGGCTGGAAACCCTGCCCGACGGCCGCGGGCGCCTCACCCGCTTCACCGAGGCTTCGGCGCTTCGCGACGCCGCCCTGGCCCTGCCGCCCTTCCGCCCGCGCGGCGACGACGAGCGCGAGATGCTGCTGGACGAGCTCTGGGCCGGTCGCGCCGCCACCGGCAACGCGCCGCCGCCCGCCACGCGCATCCGCTCGGAACTGCACGCCCGGCTGGCGCGGGCGGCGTCGCTGCCGCTGCTGGCGCTGCTGGCGGTGCCGATGGGGCTGGCGGCGCAGCGGTCGCGCCGCTGGCACGGGGCGGCGCTGGCCGCGGTGATCCTGGTGGCCTACCAGCACGCGCTGCAGCTGGGCGAGGCGCTGGGCGATGTCGGCCGGGTGGACCCGCGCCCGGCGATCTGGGGCGCCTGGGGCATCTTCGCGATCTTCTGCCTGCTGGTGTTCCGCCGCGCCAACCAGCACCCCTCCGAGGGTCCCTTCGACGCGGCACTGGAAATCCTGGACCGCGGGGCGCGCAGCCTGGGCCGGGCGCTGACGCCGTGGCGCCGCGCGGCCCGGCGGCGACGCTCCCTGGCGGCGCCGTGATGCCGATGAAGTTCGGGGCCCGCTCGGGGAAGGCAGGAAGCCGGGGGGAGGTATCCCCCCGGACCCCCTTCTATTTTCGGGAGTCTGGGAGCGCGCCCCTGGCCACCGGAGCTCTCCTACTCCCGAAAAAAGGAGGGGGCCTCGGGGGAGTTCACTCCCCCGACCTTCCCTTCCCCCTCGGGCCCCGCCACCCGCCCGGCGGCACGGGGGCCCCGTGAGCGTCCTGTCCCGCCACCTGTCACGGCTGTTCCTGGGCCGCTGGCTGGCGGCGCTGCTCGCGTTGTCCGTGCTGCTGCAGATGCTGGACCTGCTGGACAACGCCACGGCCGTGCTGACCCGCGGCGGCGGCGCGCTGGGGGTGCTGCACTACGCCGCGCTGCGCCTGCCCTCGGCCGCCGAGCGGCTGGTGCCGCTGGCCGCGCTGCTGGCGGCGCTGCTGACCTTCGCCCGCCTCGCCGCCGGGTCGGAGGCCGCGACGCTGCGCGCCCTGGGCGTCGGCGGCCCGGGAATGGTGCGGGCGCTGCTGCCGGCCTGCGTGCTGGTGGCGGGGCTGCAATTTGTCCTGACCGACCAGGTCGTGCCGCGCACCCAGCGCGCCTTCGCCGACTGGTGGGCGGCGCTGCCCAAGGCCGACCCGCCCTCCGACAATGACCGCCTGTGGCTGCGGCTGGGCGACGACATCCTGGCGGTGCGCCGGGTGGAGGAGCGCGGCACCCGCCTGTCCGGCGTGCTGCTGGTGCGCCGCGACGCGGAGGGCGAGGCGGTGGCGCGGCTGGACGCCGCCGGCGCCGCCTTCAGGCCGCAGGGCTGGGAACTGCGCGACGTCCGCGTCGCCTCGCTGGACGGCAGCCTGCCCCGGCAGGTGGCCGCCATGCCCTGGCCGGAAGGGCCGCGGCCGCGCAACCTCGCGGAACTGGCGCTGCCGATCGAGTCGGTGCCGCTGGAACAGATCCTGCGCGTGCTGGACGGCCGCTGGGTCGGCAACCGCGGCGAGGGCTTCTACCGCACCCGGCTGCAGGAACGCCTCGCGGCGCTGCCCTCCGCGGCGATCATGCTGCTGCTGGCCTTTCCCGCCACCCTGGCCCTGCCGCGCCGCGGCGGCGCGGGACGCTGGGCGGCGCTGAGCCTGCTGCTCGGCCTGGGCTACGTCGCCCTGGGCGGCGGCCTGGCCGCACTGGGTGAGGCCGGCGTGCTGATGCCCGCCCTGGCCGCCTGGACCGCCCCGGTGGCCTTCGGCTGCGCCGGCCTGGTCCTGCTGCTGCACCTGGAAGGCTGACCCCACAGAACAGCCGTCGCCACTTCGGGCCGGGCGCCCTCCGGTTTCCTCCGAGTGGTGTCCGTTGCGCCTGGGTGTTCGGCCGCGGCCAAGGGGGCGCTGCCCCCTTGGAGCCCCCGCGAGGAGCTTAGGCTCCTCGACCTCATGAGTGCCTCCGGCGGGGGCGGGATGGCCGACGGCAGCCATGATGGACAGCGCTGTCCAACCCGCCCCCGCCGGAGGCACTCAACGTGGGGTCCGGGGAGTTTAAACTCCCCGGCGGGGTCCAGGGGCAGCGCCCCTGGCCACGGTCGAACACCAAAGGACCAACCGACACCACCCGAGGCAAACCGGAGGCCCCCAGCCCAAAGCGGTGATGGCTGATCTTCGGGGGGCAGGCTTGCAGGCTGGAACTGGAAGGGCGGGCGCGGAGGGGCTAAATCCCGGGCATGTATCAGCGTTGGCGACATCACGGCCGCAGCTTCGACCTCGGGCGCATGACCCTGCGGGAGCTGCTGGTGGCCTGGGGCACGCATCCCGCCATCCACGCCTATGCCGTGCTGGCGGTGTTGTCCGGCGCCTGGGCCGTGCAGCGGACGCTGGCGGACGGCACGCCGCTGTGGCGGCTGCTGCTGGCCGTGGTGCTGGCGGAGGCCGCCTATCCGGTGGTGTGGTACGGACTGCACCGCTTCGTGCTGCACGGGCGCTGGCTGTACCGCTCGCGCTGGACGGCGGCGCTGTGGAAGCGGGTGCATTTCGACCACCACCAGGACCCGCACCGGCTGGACGTGCTGTTCGGCTCGCCGCTGAACGTGATCCCCACCATCGTGCTGCTGCTGTGTCCGGTGGGCTGGCTGGTGGGCGGCTGGGCCGGGGCGGGGGCGGCGCTGTGCGCGGGGTTCCTGACGACCTGCGCCTACGAGCTGGTGCATTCCATGCAGCACCTGAACTACAAACCGCGCGCCGCCTGGCTGCGCCGGGCCAAGGAACTGCACCTCGCGCACCACTTCCACCATGAGGGCGGGAATTACGGCATCACGGAATTCGCCGTGGATCGCGCGCTCGGCACCTTCTACGCCGGGGTGCGGGACCGGCCGCGCTCGCCGCACGTGTTCAACCTCGGCTACGACCGGGCGGAGGCGGAGCGCTTTCCCTGGGTGGCGGAGCTGAGCGGCGGCCCGCCGCGCGACCGCCCGCCGCCGGCGCGGGACCGGCAGGCAGCGCCCGGCCCGGCGGAGTGAGCGCGGGGATCGAGGTGGTCCCCGTCCGGGGCCGCCTCGCCCTGGACCGCTTCATCCGGCTGCCCTCCCGCCTGCAGGCCGCCGACCCGGCCTGGGTGCCGCCCTTGCGGATGGAGCGACGCGACGCGCTGTCGCGGGAAAAGAACCCGTATTTCGAACACGCCGAGGCTGCCTACTGGATCGCCCGGCGGGACGGCCGCGACGTCGGCCGCATCAGCGCCCAGGAGGACCGGCTGGCGCCGCCGGACGCGGACGGCACGCGGCCCGGGCATTTCGGCCTGCTGGCGGCGGAGGACGACCCGGCAGTGCTGCGCGCCCTGCTGGACACGGCCGAGAACTGGCTGCGGGCGCGCGGGCTGCGGCGGGTGCTGGGCCCCTTCAGCCTGAGCATCAACGAGGAAACCGGCCTGCTGGTGGACGGCTTCGACACGCCGCCGATGCTGATGATGCCGCACGACGCGCCGCATCTCGGCCCTCGGCTGGAAGCGCTGGGCTACGCGAAGGCGCGGGACGTGCTGGCCTATCGCTTCGACCCGCGCGAGGAACTGCCGCGCGGGGCGCGCGCCGCCCTGGCCCGCGGGGTGCCGGCGGGGGTGGTGCTGCGGCCGCTGCGCCTGGCCGAATACCGCGGCGAGATCGGCCGCATCGTGGCGATCTTCAACGACGCGTGGTCGGGCAACTGGGGCTTCACGCCGCTGACGGCGGCGGAGCTGGACCACATGGCGACGCAGATGCGCCCGCTGATCCACGAGCGGCTGGTCTGGATCGCCGAGGTCCACGGCGAGGCAGCGGCCTTCATCGTCTGCCTGCCCAACCTGAACGAGGCGATCCGCGACCTCGGCGGCCGGCTGCTGCCCTTCGGCTGGGCCAGGCTGCTGTGGCGGCTGCGGTGGCGCCTGCCGCGCACCGCCCGGGTGCCGCTGATGGGGGTGCGCCGCGCCCATGCCTCGGGCGTGCTGGGGGCGATGCTGCCCTTCCTGCTGATCGAGGCGCTGCGCCGCGAGGCGGCGCTGCGGGGACTGCACGCCGTGGAACTGTCCTGGATCCTGGAAGACAACGCGCCGATGCGCCGCATGATCGAGGCGCTGGGCGCGCAGGCCTACAAGACCTACCGCATCTACGAGAAGGCGCTGGTGCCGTGAGCGGGGGGCGGCGGCCACCCCGCGGGCGTGACGGCATGGGCGGGGCGGCGCGGTGAGCGGCATCGCGGCCCTGGTGCTGGCCGGCAGCCGCGGCGGTGCCGCGGACCCGGTGGCCGCCCTGGCCGGCGTGTCGCACAAGGCGCTCGCCCCCGTGGCGGGGGTGGCGATGCTGGACCGCGTGGTGGCCGCCCTGGCCGCCAGCCCGGGCGTCGGGCGCATCCACCTGTCCGGCGCGCCGGAGGAGGCCGCCCGGGCGCTGCCGGGGGTGGCGGCGCTGCTGGCGGCGGGGCGGCTGGGCTTCCTGCCGGCCACCCTCTCCCCCAGCGGAAGCGTCGCGGCGGCGCTGGAGGCGCTGGGCACGCCGCTGCTGGTGACCACGGCCGACCACGCGCTGCTGACGCCCGCCATGGTGGCGCATGTGTTGCGGGCGGTGCCGCCCGAGGCGGATGCCGCGGCGGCGCTGGCCCCGGCGGCGCTGCTGCGGGCCGCCTTCCCGAACTCGCGCCGTACCTTCCTGCGCTTCCGCGACGGCGCCTGGAGCGGCTGCAACCTGTTCCTGTTCCGCAGCCCGCGCGCCGCGGGGGCCGTGCGTTTCTGGCAACGGCTGGAAGCGGAGCGCAAGCGGCCGCTGCGGATGCTGTGGCTAGTGTCGCCGCTGCTCGTGCTGCGGCACGCGCTGGGGCTGCTGACGCTGCGCGGCGCGCTGGACGCGCTGGGCCGCCGCACCGGGGCGCGGCTGGAGGTGGTGGAGATGCCGGAAGCGGAAGCGGCGGTGGACGTGGACTCCGCCGCCGACCTGGCGCTGACGGAAGCGATCCTGGCGGCGCGGGCGGGCTGAGGCGGGCGCTTCAGCCCAGCATCCGGCCCAGCGCCGCCACGGCGTTTCGGGCGCCGTTCTGCAGCTCGGCCAGCAGGTCGGCGTCCGGCTCGGCCCCCGGCCGCATCGCGCCGCGCGCCAGGGCTTCCAGCTGCTGGGCGCCCACGCCGCCGGCCGCGCCGGCCAGCCCGTGCGCTGCGTCCCGCCAGGCCGCGGCATCGCCGCTGGCGGCCGCCGCGGCCATGGTGCGCAGCAGCCGCGACTGGTCCTCGGTGAAGCTTTCCACGAGGCTCTGCACCACCTCGCGGGGGAAGTCCTGGCTGAATTGCCGCGCCGTTTCGGGATCGATGGCGTCCAACGCTCGACTTCCTGCTCCCTGTTCCCGCCGGCGATCGACGGGCTGCGTTTCGCATGAGGCATCGCGCCGGGCAGGATGCAAGACGGCACCGGCCAGGAGATCACGATTTCGTTATGGCACCTATCCCGGCGTGGGGCCCGGAAGGTTGGGCGCGCTTTCCCCGGCGTGATGCGGCCGAGGGTGGTGCCTGCCGGTGCGCGGGGCCTGGAGGCGGCTGAGACGGCGGGCACCGCCGGGGAGCAAGGAGGGACAGCCCGGGGCAGCGGGGGACGCCCGGAGGCGCCGCCTACCAGCGCAGGGCGCGCAGGGCGGCGATGGGGGCGACGCCCTCGGCCGCCGCCACCTCGTCCAGGGTTTCGGGGTCCAGCCCCGCCGACAGCCCGCCCAGCACCCAGACCGCTTCCAGCCCCGCCGCCGCAGCCCCGGCGAGGTCGGTGCGCGGCCCGTCGCCCAGCGCCAGCACGCGCTCGCGCGGCAGGCCGAGGCGGCGCAGCACCGGGCCGTAGACGGTGGGGTCGGGCTTACCGACCTCGAAGACCGGCCCGCCGCCCAGGGCGCGGTAGCGGTCGGCGAAGGCGCCGGCGCAGAGCAGGACTTGGCCGCCCACCACCACCTCGCGGTCGGGGTTGACGCAGACCATGGGCAGGCCGCGGGCGGCGCAGCGCTGCAGCAAGGGCTCGTAGGGCAGCAGGGCGCCGGGGCCGAGTTCCGGGTCCGGGCCGGTGTTCAGGATGAACTCCGCCTCTTCCGGGGTGGCCACCAGGGAGAGGTCCAGCTCCTCCACCACGGAGCGGTCGCTTTCCGGGCCGAGCTGCCAGGCGCGTCGGCCCAGGGCGGCGAACCAGGGGTGGGTGCGGTCGCGCAGCAGCTCCCAGGTCACCTCGCCCGAGGTCACCACCGCCGTGTACAGGTCCCGCGCGATGCCGAAGCGCGCGAGCTGCGCTTCCGCCACCCAGGCGCGGCGCGGCACGTTGCTGAGGAACACCACCGGCTTGCCGGCGTCGCGCAGCGCGGCCAGGGCTTCCGAGGCGCCGGGCAGGGCCTGGCGGCCGTCATGCACCACGCCCCAAAGGTCGATCACGAAGCCGTCGTAGCGCTCCGCCAGGGGGGCAACGCTGTCCAGGACCTTCATGCCGCAACTCCCTCGCGCGCATCCACGCCCACCGCTTCCGCCACCGAGCGGAAGCCGTCGCGCCGCAGCAGTTCCGCCAGGCCGCGCTTGAGCCGGGGCACCAGCGCCGGCCCCTCATAGGCCAGGGCGGCATAGAGCTGCACCAGCGCGGCCCCGGCGCGGATCTTGGCATAGGCCTGTTCCGGGCTGCCGACGCCGCCGGCGCCGATCAGCACCAGCCGCCCCTGCGCCAGCCGAAAGGTCCGCGCCAGCACGGCGGTGGACAGGGCAAACAAGGGTGGCCCCGACAGCCCGCCGGTTTCCGGCGCGTGGCGCGAGCGCAGCGTGTCCGGGCGGGAGATGGTGGTGTTGGACACGATCAGCCCGGCCACCCCGGCGGCCACGCAGGTCTCGATCAGGGCGGGCAGCGCGTCCTCGGCCAGGTCGGGGGCGATCTTCACCAGCAGCGGCGGCTGCCGCTTCAGGGTGGCGCGGGTGGCGGCGGTGGCGGCGGTGGCGGCCAGGATGGCGGCCAGCTGCGCCTCGCCCTGCAGGTCGCGCAGCCCGGGCGTGTTGGGGGAGGACACGTTGAAGGTGACGTAGTCAGCCGTCTCCGCCACCGCGGCGTAGAGGGCGGGATAGTCGCGCTCCGGCACCGCGCCTTCCTTGTTGATGCCGACATTGGCGCCCAGCACCGCCGGCAGCGGCCGCGGCAGGGCGGCGAGCCGGGCGGCGAAGGCGTCCAGCCCGCGGTTGTTCATGCCCATGCGGTTGATCACCGCGCGGTCCTCGCTCAGCCGGAACAGCCGCGGGCGCGGGTTGCCCTCCTGCGGGCGGGGGGTGGCGGTGCCGGCTTCCACCAGGCCGAAGCCCAGCCGCATCAGCGGCAGGATCGCCGCGCCGTTCTTGTCGAAGCCCGCCGCCAGCCCGATCGGGTTGCGGAAGCGCAGCCCCAGGGCTTCCGTGGCGAGGATCGGGTCCTCGGCCCCGCGGTCCCGCCCGGCCAGCCCGGCCGCCAGGGCGCGCAGCGACCAGCCATGCGCCCGCTCCGGGTCCATCAGTCGCGCGAGGGGCATCAGCCGGGAAGCCAGGGCGGGGGTCATCGCCCGCCCTTATGGCGGCGGCGGGGGTGGCGGGGAAGCGTTGCTCCACTTCGTCGGGAGGCGGGCCGCCGCGTTGACGCCGCCCGTGCCGGCGGGACACAAGGCGGCGCCGGGTTGGGGAAAGAACGGGTTTTGCGCGGACCGCTGTTGCTGCTGGCCGCGCTGGGCCTGTTTGCCGTGCTGGACACCAACAGCAAGCTGCTGTCCGGCACCTATCCGCCGGCCGAGGTCATCGCCATCCGCCACGTCACGCTGCTGGCGCTGCTAGTCGTGCTGCGCCTCGGCTGGACGCCGGCGCAGACCACGCTGGCGACGCGGCATCCCGGGCTGCACCTGCTGCGCGCCGGGGGGATGCTCGGCTCCTCCTTCGGCTTCTTCCTGGCGCTGCGCTCGCTGCCATTGGCGGAAGCCTACCTGGTGTACTTCACCGCCCCCTTCATGACGCTGACCCTATCGGTGCTGTTCCTGGGGGAACGAGTGCCGGCCGCCGCCTGGGGCTGGTGCGTGGTGGGCTTCGGCGGCGTGCTGCTGGCGCTGTTTCCCGGGCTTTCCGCCGGCGGGGCGCTGTCCGCCTATCTCTGGGCGCTGCTGGGCACCGCCTCCTACGCCCTGGTGATGACCATCAATCGCGGGCTGAAGCACGAGACGGGCTTCGCACGGCTGGTGCTGTGGTCCTCGGCGCCGGGGCTGCTGGCGGTGCTGCCCTTCGCGGCCAACCACTGGGTGGCGCCCGGGCTGGTGGATTTTCTGGCCCTGGCCGGCAACGGCGTGCTGTCCGGCGCCGCGACGCTGTGCTTGGCCGGCGCCTTCCGGGCCGCCCCGGCCTCCCGCCTCGCACCGCTGGAATTCTCCGCCCTGGCCTGGGGGCTGCTGGCGGATTTCGCGGTCTGGGGCGTGCTGCCGGGGGCCTGGACCCTGGCCGGGGCGGCGGTGGTGGTGCTGGCAGGGCTGATGAGCCAGCGGGTCACGGTGGCGCCGGGCGCCGGTTGACCGCGGCGTGACCCCCGGTTGACCCCCCCGCGGCGCGCTGCGAAACATCCGCGCCCGCCGGGTCCCCGGGGTGGCGTTTCCCAATCCACCGCGACAAGAGGACGAAGCGAGCCATGCGCGACAAGGGTGAGTACCTGTTCACCTCGGAGTCCGTTTCCGAAGGCCATCCCGACAAGGTCGCGGACCGCATCAGCGACACCGTTCTGGACGCCTACCTGCGGGAGGACCCGTATTCGCGCGTCGCCTGCGAAACGCTGGTCACCACCAACCGCATCGTGCTGGCGGGCGAAACCCGCGGCCCCGGCAACGTGACGCCCGAGCTGCTGATGCACCTCGCGCGGCTGGCCGTGCACGACATCGGCTACGACCAGGACGGCTTCTCCTGGAAGCGCGCACACATCGAGTGCCACCTGCACGCCCAGTCCGCCCATATCGCCCAGGGCGTGGACGCGGCCGGCAACAAGGATGAGGGCGCCGGCGACCAGGGCATCATGTTCGGCTTCGCCTGCACCGAAACGCCCGAGCTGATGCCCGCCCCGCTGTACTACGCCCACCTGATCCTGCGCCGGATCAGCGAGCTGCGGCGCAACAACGACCAGTCCGTGGCCGGGCTGCTGCCCGATGCCAAGTCCCAGGTTACCCTGCGCTACGTGGACGGCAAGCCGGTGGGCGCGACCTCCGTGGTGGTGTCCACCCAGCACGAGGAAGGGCTGAACCAGGAGCAGATCAAGGCCATGCTGCGGCCGCTGATCGCCTCCACCCTGCCCGAGGGCTGGATGCCCGGGGACGACGAGATCTACGTCAACCCGACCGGCACCTTCATCATCGGCGGCCCGGACGGCGACTGCGGCCTGACGGGCCGCAAGATCATCGTGGACACCTATGGCGGCGCGGCCCCGCACGGCGGCGGCGCCTTCTCGGGCAAGGACCCCACCAAGGTGGACCGTTCCGCGGCCTATGCCGCGCGCTACGTCGCCAAGAACGTGGTGGCGGCCGGGCTGGCCGAGCGCTGCACCATCCAGGTCTCTTACGCCATCGGCGTGAGCAAGCCGCTGTCGGTGTATTTCGACCTGCACGGCACCGGCCGCGACGTGGACGAGGTGAAGCTGGCCAAGGTGGTGGACGAGATGGTGAACCTCTCCCCCCGCGGCATCCGCGAGCACCTGCATCTCAACCGGGCGATCTACGTGCCGACCTCGGCCTACGGCCATTTCGGCCGCACGCCGGACGAGGAGAAGGGCACCTTCACCTGGGAACGCACGGACCTGGCCGCCGAGCTGCGCCGGGCCTTCGGGCGCTGAGGCCGCCGGTGCCGTCGCGCGGCGCGGCCCGGAGCGGGCGCCCGGCGGCGGCACCGCCGCGCCCCGTCCGGGCCTTCCGGCCGGGGAAGGAAGCGTGACCGCGGAACGGCCGGGCACCGCCCCGGACCGTCCGCCCGCGCCGGTCGAGGGCGTCCCCGACCGGCTCTATGGCCGCCGCCGCGGGCACCCGCTGCGCGCGCGGCAGCAGGCGCTGCTGGATGCCGCGCTGCCGCGGCTGTCGCTGCGGCCCGAACAGCTCGGCGATCCCGCTGCCGCGTTTACCATCCGCCCGGAACAGGTCTGGCTGGAGATCGGCTTCGGCGGCGGCGAACATGCCGATGCGCTGGCCCGCGCCCATCCCGGGGTGGGGCTCATCGCCTCGGAAGTGTTCGAGAACGGCATCTGTTCCCTGCTGTCCCGGCTGGTGCCGGAAGGCGAGGAAGCCACCGGCCCCGGCCTGCCCAACCTGCGCTTCTGGACCCGCGACGCCCGGCACCTGCTGGCCGCCCTGCCCGCCGGCGCGCTGTCGCGCCTTTACCTGATGTTTCCCGATCCCTGGCCGAAGGCGCGGCATAGCAAGCGCCGCTTCGTGCATCCCGCCACCCTGCCGCTGGTGGCCCGTGCCCTGCCCTCCGGCGGCGAATGGCGCATCGCCAGCGACCACCCGGTCTACCAGGCCTGGGTGGAGGAGGTGATGGCGGCGCAGGCGCTGTTCGACCCTGCCCTGGACACCACGGAACGCCCCGCCGACTGGTTCCCCACCCGCTACGAGGGCAAGGCGCACCGGGAAGGCCGCACCCCGCGCTACTGGATCTGGCGCCGGCGCTGACGGGAGCCATCGGGTATGGAGCATCCGGAGCAGCTGACCGACCACAAGCTGCAAAGCATGGCCGAGGGCTTCTTCTGGCTTCTGCCCAACATCGGCATCGGCCTCCTCGTGCTGCTGGGCTTCATCCTGGGCGGCTACGCGGCCTCCCGCACCGTGCGTTTCGCCTTCGGCCGCCGCGGCCGGGCGGAGCTGGGCGACCTGCTGGGCGCCTTTCTGCGCTGGGGGCTGATCTTCGTCGGCGCGCTGGTGTTCTGCACGGTGGTGTTTCCCTCGGTGAAGCCCTCCGACCTGCTGGCGACGCTGGGCGTGGGCTCCGTCGCGGTGGGGCTGGCCTTTCGCGACATCCTGCAGAACTGGCTGTCAGGCCTGCTGATCCTGTATTCTCGTCCCTTCCGCGCCGGCGACCAGATCGTGTCGGGCGCGCATGAGGGCACGGTGGAGCGGGTGGAAGCCCGCGCCACGCTGCTCAAGACCTATGACGGGCAGCGCGTGCTGATCCCCAACAGCAACCTCTACACGCGCTCCATCATCGTGCGGACGCATTTCCCGGTGCGCCGCACCGCCGTGGTGGTGGGCATCCGCCACGATGCCGACCTGGCCGCCGCGCGGGAGGTGGTGCTGTCGGCCGTACGGGAGGTGGAGGGCGTGGTCGCCGACCCCGCCCCCGACGCCATGGCCTGGGAATTCGGCGACAGCGCCGTGGTGATGCGGGTGCGCTGGTGGACCAAGTCCCGCCGCAACGAGGTGGTGGCCGCCCGCGGCCGCGCCGTGGCCGCCATCCGCCACGCCCTGGCCGAGGCCAAAATCGACCTCGCCTTCCCCATCCGCGACCTGCGCGTGCACGAGATGCACGACGAGGACACCGGCAACGACGCCCTGTTCCCGGCGCCCAGCGCCCGCGGCTGAGGGCCGGCCCGGATCGGGGGCGCCTGGGTGTTCGGGCCGTGGCCAGAGGGGCCCTGCTCCTCTGGACACCCCGCGAGGAGCTTAGGCTCCTCGACCTCATGAGTGCCTCCGGCGGGGGCGGGATGGCCGAGGGCAGTCATCCGGGACGACGTGTGACATCCCGCCCCCGCCGGAGGCACTCAACGCGGGGTCCGGGGAGTTCGTAACTCCCCGGCGGGGGTCCAGGGGGCAGCGCCCCCTGGCCAACGCCTGAACACTCAGGCGCAACTCATCAGGCAGCCATGGCCCGGGCGAGCGGGGCGCCGGCAACGGGCCGGGCGTTGCGATGGTGAAACCCCTTGCTCCTACTCGGGCGGGGTACTACATGCTGCTGCGTTGACAATCCGCCTATTCAGGGGGGTGGCCTTCGCGGGCCGCCTTTTTTTGTTGCCGAAGCCTGACGCCACCGAAGACGCTGCCCTGCACGAAGGGCTGGAAGCTCGCCTCGCCCGCGCGATCGAGCCGGCCATCACCGGCATGGGCTATGAGCTGGTGCGCGTGCAGGTGTCGGGGACCCGGACGCCGACGGTGCAGATCATGGCCGACCGGGCCGATGGCTCGCTGATCGGCGTCGAGGATTGCGAGGCGATCTCCCACGCCGCCGGCGCGGTGCTGGACGTCGAGGACCCCTTCACCGGGGAATGGAACCTGGAAGTGTCCTCGGCCGGCATCGACCGGCCGCTGACCCGCACCAAGGACTGGGTGCGCTTCGCCGGCCACCTGGCCACCGCGGAGCTGGCCGTGCCCATGGAAGGCCGCCGGCGCTTCAAGGGCCGCATCCTGGCGGCGGACGACAACGAGGTGCGGCTGCGGCTGGACGAGGGTGGCGAGGTCACGCTGCCTCGCGACGCCATTCGCCGCGCCAAGCTGGTGCTGACCGACGAACTGATGGCCGCCACCGCGGCCGATGCCCAAGCGGCAGAGAAGAGGAACTAAGGCCATGGCCCTGGACGCCTCCGTCCTTCGCCCGGAACTGTTGCAGGTCGCCGACGCCGTGGCGCGCGAGAAGATGATCGAGCGCGACGAGGTGCTGGAGGCCATGGAGCAGGCCATCCAGAAGGCCGGCCGCGCCAAGTACGGCGCCGAGAAGGACATCCGCGCCACCATCGACCGCCGCAACGGCGAGGTGAAGCTGAGCCGCTGGACCGAGGTGGTGGACACCGACACGGTCGAGAACGAGGAAACGCAGATCCCGCTGCGGATCGCGCTGAAGTTCCGCCCGGGCATCTCGGCCGGCGAGTTCATCGTGGACCCGCTGCCGCCGATCGACTTCGGCCGCATCGCCGCGCAGACCGCCAAGCAGGTGATCGTGCAGCGCGTGCGCGAGGTGGAGCGCAAGAAGCAGTTCGACGAGTACAAGGACCGCGTGGGCGAGGTCATCAACGGCGTCGTCAAGCGCACCGAGTACGGCAACCTGATGGTGGATCTCGGTCGCGCCGAGGCGCTGCTGCGCCGCGACGAGACTATCCCGCGTGAAGCCTTCCGCAACGGCGACCGCGTGCGCGCCTACATTTACGACGTACGCGAGGAAGCCCGCGGGCCGCAGATCTTCCTGTCCCGCACGCATCCGGGCTTCCTGGCCAAGCTCTTCGCCCAGGAAGTGCCCGAGATCTACGACGGCATCATCGAGATCAAGGCGGTGGCCCGCGACCCCGGTTCCCGCGCCAAGATGGCGGTGATTTCCCGCGACAGCTCCATCGACCCGGTGGGCGCCTGCGTCGGCATGCGCGGCTCGCGCGTGCAAGCCGTCGTCGCCGAACTGCAGGGCGAGCGCATCGACATCATTCCCTGGGCGCAGGACCCCGCCACCTTCCTGGTGAACGCGCTGGCCCCCGCCGAGGTGAGCAAGGTGGTGCTGGACGACGAGGGCCGCCGCGTCGAGGTGGTGGTGCCGGATGACCAGCTCTCGCTCGCCATCGGCCGGCGCGGGCAGAACGTCCGCCTCGCCTCGCAGCTGACGCGCTTCGACATCGACATCCAGACGGAGGCCGAGGAGAGCGAGCGCCGGCAGGAGGACTTCCGCAAGCGCACCAGCCTCTTCGTGGAAGGGCTGGACGTGGACGACGTGATCGCCGGCCTGCTGGTGGCCGAGGGCTTCGGCACGATCGAGGAGATCGTGGACACCGCCGATGAGGAGCTGGCGGAGATCGAGGGCTTCGACGAGAGCGTGGCGCAGGAGCTGAAGCGCCGCGGCATGGCCTGGCTGGAAAGCCGCGACGCCGAGCTGGACGAGAAGCGCCGCGCCCTGGGCGTCGAGGACGCGGTGGCGGAAGCCGGCGGCTTCTCCCCGGCCCTGCTGGTGACGCTGGGCGAGAAGGGCATCAAGACGCTGGACGACCTGGGCGACCTCGCGGCCGACGAGCTGATCGAGATCCTGGGCGAAGGCGCCGTGGACGAGGAAACCGCCAACGCCATCATCATGGCGGCGCGGCAGCACTGGTTCGAGGGCGAGAACGGCGCGGAAGGCGGGGATGCGGCGAATGACGCCGATCCTGCCGCCACCGCCGGCAGCCCCGTCCCGGGTGGCGAGGAGACGAACAACGTCCCCCCCGCACCATGACCGGCGCCATGTCGCACCACTAGACGGCGGAGGTTCCGCGGCGGCGGGCAAGATGCCCGCCGCCGCGGACCGGCCCGTCGACCTGTCCGAGGCTCCGTCCGCAGCGCCGGCCGGTTCCCCTTCCCCCGCACCGGGCAAGCCCGGCCGGGCGGATCTGGGCCGGCGGCGGCGTGCCACAGGGTCGGGAAAGCCCGGCCCGGGCGGTTCGGAACGCAAGGCCCCGACGGGGCCGGGCCGTTCCGATCCGGCGGCACCGAGAACGTCCGGCGCGGCGGGATCAGGGGAACCTGACCCGGCGACACCGGGCGAGCCCGACCCGGAGGAGAAGGGTCCGCTGCGCCGCTGCGTGGCCACGCGGACCAGCCTGCCCAAGGACGGGATGCTCCGTTTCGTGCTCGGACCAGGTCGGGAACTCGTTCCCGACCTCGGCGAGCGGCTGCCCGGACGGGGAATGTGGTTGAGTGCGCGAGCCGATGTGCTAGAAGCCGCCCTCAAACGCGGTGCTTTCGCCAAGGCGGCCCGCGGGCAGGTGCAAGCCCCCCCCGACCTGAGCATGCGGATCGAGGCCGGACTGAGGCATCGCCTTCGCGACCTCGTCGGCTTTGCCCGTCGCGCCGGGCAGGCGGTGTGCGGCTTTCAGCAGGCGCGGGAATGGCTGCAGTCCGGTCGGGCCGGGCTGGTGGTGCAGGCCTCGGACGGCAGCGCGTCGGAACGCGCGCGGCTGGTCGGGTCAAAGGAGGTCCCGGTGGTCGCTGCCCTTTCGGCGGCGGAACTGGGAAGCGTTTTCGGGCGCGACCACACGGTGCACGTGGCGGTGGCGCGGGGCCGGCTGGCCCAGGAGATCGCGCGGGAGGCGGCCCGTCTGGGTGGCTTCACCAGCGCCGTGGAGAGTGTGCGTGGCTGACGAGAATTCGGGTGCAGACGGCGGGCGGATGAGCGACGGGAACGAGCAGGACGCGGCCAAGAACCGGCTGAGCCTTCGGCCCGGCGGACGGATGGAGCTCGGCAACAAGACGGTGGATGCGGGCAGCGTCCGCCAGTCCTTCAGCCATGGCCGCTCCAAGACCGTGCAGGTCGAGGTGGTGAAGAAGCGCAACCCTGCCCCCGCGGCGGCCGCGACCGGGGCCCGCCCCGCCGCCACCGGTCCCGGTGGGCGGGCGAGCGGCCCGGCGCGTCCGGGCAGCGGCGGCGCGGGTGCCCCCCGCGGCGCGGCGCCGCAGGCCGGCCGGCCGCTGACCCAGGCCGAGCTGGCCACCCGCCAGCGCGTGCTGGAAGAACAGCGCCGCGTCGAGAGCCAGCGCCAGCGCGAGGAGCGCGAGCGCCAGGCGCTGATGGTGCGCTCCGCCGCCGAGGAAGCCGCCCGCAAGGCGGAAGAGGATGCGCGCCGCGCTGCCGAGGCCGCGGAAGAAGCGGCCGAGGCCCGGCGCCGCCAGGCCGAGGAAGAGCGGCAGCGCGCCGCCGAGGCCGCGCAGCGCGCCGCCGAGCAGGCGGCCGCCCCGGCGGCAGCGCCCGAGGCGCCCGCCCCTGCCCCGCGCCCCGCCGCGCCCGAGCCGATCGCCGCGCGCGCCCCGGTTGCCCGTCCGCCGGTGCGGGAAGACGTCCGTCCGCCGCTGCGCGACGAGCGCCCGCGCGACGACCGCGACATGCGCGGCCCGCCGCCGCGTGACGGCGGCCGCGACGCCGGCGGCTACGCGCCGCGCAGCCCGGGTGCGGGCGGCGGCTACGGCGCCCGTGCGCCCGGCGGTGCCGGTGCGGGTGCCGGCTACGCGCCGCGCTCGCCCGGCGGTGCCGGCGGCGGCTACGCCCCGCGTGCGCCCGGTGGTCCCGGCGGTGCCGGTGGCGGTTACGCCGCCCGCGGCCCGGGTGGTCCCGGCGGTGCCGGTGGCGGTTACGCCGCCCGCGGCCCGGGTGGTCCCGGCGGTGCCGGTGGCGGCTACGCTGCCCGCGGCCCGGGTGGTCCCGGCGGTGCCGGTGGTGGTTATGCGGCGCGCGGCCCGGGTGGTCCCGGCGGCGCCGGTGGTGGTTATGCGGCGCGCGGCCCGGGTGGTCCCGGCGGCGCCGGTGGCGGCTACGCCGCCCGTGGTCCGGGTGGCCCCGGCGGTGCCGGCGGCGGCTTCGCCGCCCGCGGCCCCGGCGGTGCGGCCGGTGCGCCCGGAGCGCGCCTGTCCCTTCCCCCCGGCCGTCCCGGCGAGGGCGAGGACACCGAGCGCCGGCTACCGACGCGGCGGCTCGGCCCGCCCGCGACCCCGGCCACGCGTCGCCCGGTGGCGACCCCTGCCCGCAAGCCCCCCGTCGGCGCCGACAAGCGCCGCGAGGGCCGCATCGACGTGCAGGCGGCGATCGAGGGCGAGGACGACCGGTCCCGGTCCCTGGCCTCCGTCCGCCGCGCCCGTGAGCGCGAGCGGCGGCAGGCGGAGCTCGCCCGGCTGCGCTCGGACGGCGTCAAGGTGGTGCGCGACGTCACCATCCCCGACGTCATCACCGTGCAGGAACTGGCCAACCGCATGGCCGCCCGCGGCGGCGAGGTGGTGAAGGCGCTGTTCCGCATGGGCGTCATGGCGACGCTGACGCAGAGCATCGACGCCGACACCGCCGAGCTGGTGGTGCAGGAATTCGGCCACCGTCCGCGCCGCGTGTCGGAAAGCGACGTCGAGCTGGGCCTGGAAGGCGCGCTGGACGAGGAAGAGGCGCTGCTGCCGCGGCCGCCCGTGGTCACCATCATGGGCCACGTGGACCACGGCAAGACCTCGCTGCTGGATGCGCTGCGCAAGACCGACGTCGCCGCCCGCGAGGCCGGCGGCATCACGCAGCACATCGGCGCCTACCAGATCAGCACCCCCGACGGTCAGCGCGTGACGTTCATCGACACGCCCGGCCACGAGGCCTTCACCGCCATGCGCGCCCGCGGCGCCAGCGTCACCGACATGGTGGTGCTGGTGGTGGCGGCCGATGACGGCGTGATGCCCCAGACCATCGAGGCGATCCGCCACGCCCGCGCGGCGCAGGTGCCGCTGATCATCGCCGTCAACAAGATCGACAAGCCCGGGGTGAACCCCGACCGCGTGCGGCAGGAACTGCTGCAGCACGAGGTGGTGGTGGAATCCCTCGGCGGCGAGACGCAGGAGGTCGAGGTTTCGGCGCTCAAGAGCACCAACCTGGATGGGCTGCTGGAAGCGATCTTCCTGCAGGCCGAGGTGCTGGACCTGCGCGCCAACCCCGATCGCGCCGGCGAAGGCACGGTGATCGAGAGCAAGCTGGACAAAGGCCGCGGCCCGGTGGCCACCGTGCTGGTGCAGAAAGGTACGCTGCGCCAGGGCGACATCGTGGTGGCCGGCACCGAATGGGGCCGGGTGCGGGCGCTGAACAACGACCTCGCCAAGCAGGTCAAGGAAGCCGGCCCGTCGCTGCCGGTGGAGATCCTGGGCCTGAGTGGCGTGCCGTCGGCCGGCGAGAACTTCGTCGCCGTGGAGAACGAGACCCAGGCGCGCGAGGTCAGCGAGTTCCGTCAGCGCAAGGCGCGCGAGAAGCAGGCGGCTTCCGTCAGCGCCGCCCGCGGCACCCTCAACGACATGCTGGCCCGCATTCAGGCGGGCGAGCAGAAGGAGGTTGCGGTCGTCGTCAAGGCGGACGTGCAGGGTTCCGCCGAGGCGCTCGGCGTCACCCTGGCCAAGCTGAGCCGCGACGAGGTGAAGGTGCGGATGCTGCACAGCGGCGTCGGCCAGATCACCGAGAGCGACATCCAGCTGGCCAAGGCCTCCGACGCCGTGGTGGTGGCCTTCAACGTCCGCGCCACGACCCAGGCGCGGGAGCTGGCACAGCGCGACGGGGTGGAGATCCGCTACTACTCCATCATCTACGAGGTGGCCGACGACATCGAGAAGCTGGTCAAGGGCAAGCTCGCCCCGATCCAGCGCGAGAAGTTCCTGGGCTACGCGCAGATCCTGCAGGTCTTCGAGGTCAAGCGGCTGGGCAACATCGCCGGCTGCCGCGTGACCGAGGGCGTGGTGAAGCGCGGCGCCGGCGTCCGCCTGCTGCGCGACGGCGTGGTGATCCACCAGGGCACCCTGTCCACGCTGCGGCGCTTCAAGGACGACGTCCGCGAGGTCGCCAACGGTTACGAATGCGGCATGTCCTTCTCGAACTACAACGACATCCGCGTGGACGACCAGATCGAGTGCTACGAGACGGAGACCGTCGCCGCCGACTGAGGCGCGGCCTTCCCCGTTGCGAACCGGACCCCCGCGACTCATCTCGCGGGGGTTCTGCTTTTTCAGGACCCATACCCATGAGCAAGAAGCCGCCCCGCCGGGGATCGGAGGACGGGCCGACCCAGCGTCAGCTCCGCGTGGCCGAGGAAATCCGCCACGCCCTGGCCGCCGTGCTGGCGCGCGGCGACGTGCGCGACCCCGAACTGTCCGAGGCGCGCGTCACCGTGACCGAGGTGCGCGCCTCGCCCGACCTGAAGCACATGACGGTGTTCGTGTCGCGGCTGGGCCAGACGGCGGACAAGCCGCTGCTGGACGCGCTGAAGCGCTCGCAGCCCTACCTGCGCACGCAGGTGGCCAAGGCCGTGCGCCTGCGCGTGGCGCCGGAACTGCACTTCCAGGCCGACACCGCCCTGGACCACGCCATGCACATCGACGCCCTGATGCGCCGGCCGGAGGTCGCGCAGGACCTGGGCAAGCCCGCGGAGGAGAGCGAGGCCGAGGGGTAATGCTTCGGGGTTCGGGCCGCGGCCAGAGGGGCTCTGCCCCTCTGGACACCCCGCGAGGAGCTTAGGCTCCTCGACCTCATGAGTGCCTCCGGCGGGGGCGGGCCGGACGCCGTTGTCCCCCATGACTACCGTCAGCCATCCCGCCCCCGCCGGAGGCACTCAACGCGGGGTCCGGGGAGTTCGTAACTCCCCGGCGGGGGTTCAGGGGGCGGCGCCCCCTGGCCACGGCTAGAACACGAAGCGCTACCCCCTCAGACCCGCATCAGCTCACGGCTGCCCGGCTCACTCAGCAGGCGGTCGAAGTGGGCGATGGTGGAGCGCAGGCCGTCGCGCAGGGCGATGGCGGGCTTCCAGCCCAGCAGGCTCTCGGCCTTGGTGATGTCGGGGCGGCGCTGGCGGGGGTCGTCGCTGGGCAGCGGCTTGCTGATGATGGAGCCGCCGCGGCCGACCTCGGCGATCACCAGCTCGGCCAGCTCGCGGATGGTGAACTCGACGGGGTTGCCGAGGTTGATGGGGCCGGTGACGTCGGCCTCGGAGTCCATCAGCCGCACCAGCCCGTCCACCAGATCAGAGACGTAGCAGAAGGACCGCGTCTGGGAGCCGTCGCCGTAGATGGTGATGGGCTTGCCCAGCAGCGCCTGGATAATGAAGTTCGACACCACCCGCCCGTCATTGGGGTGCATGCGCGGGCCGTAGGTGTTGAAAATCCGCGCCACCTTGATCTCCAGCTGGTGCTGGCGGTGGTAGTCGAAGAACAGCGTTTCGGCGCAGCGCTTGCCCTCGTCGTAGCAGGAGCGCAGGCCGATCGGGTTGACGTGGCCCCAGTACTCCTCGCGCTGCGGGTGCATGGCGGGGTCGCCGTAGACCTCGCTGGTGGAGGCTTGCAGGATCCGCGCCTTCAGCCGCTTGGCGAGGCCCAGCATGTTGATGGCGCCGTGCACGCTGGTCTTGGTGGTCTGCACCGGGTCGTGCTGGTAGTGGATCGGCGAGGCCGGGCAGGCCAGGTTGTAGATCCGGTCGACCTCCAGATAGATCGGGAAGGTCACGTCATGCCGGATCACCTCGAAGAACGGGTTGCCGATCAGGTGCGCGATGTTGTCGCGCGTGCCGGTGAAGTAGTTGTCCAGGCACAGCACGTGTTCGCCGCGGTTCAGCAGCACCTCGCAGAGATGCGACCCCAGGAAGCCGGCCCCGCCGGTCACCAGAACGCGCTTGCGCAGATGCATTCGTTGTCGGCTCCTGGTCCGGGTCGGCGAGGCAGAGGTTCAGGCGAGCGAGGCCGAGGCCCCGGCATTGCTGCCCCGTCCTAACACGAAGCGGCGGCTGCCGCTTCCCCCGGCCGGGCAGGATGCCATTCCGGCCCGGCGCCCGCGTCCCGGTGACGGGATCAGTTCTCCCGCGGGGGCGCCGCCTCGTCCTCCTCGTCCTCGTCATCGTCGTACTGGACCTCGGCACCGCCCACCACGGCCAGGCAATCGGCGTAGGTGGACAGGATCCAGTCGCGGTCGAGGCTCGCCGCCGCCTCGCCCTGGGCCTGCATGATCAGCTGCAACAGGGCCAGCGCCACCGCCGGCTCGCTGTCGCCCTGAATCTCCACCTTCGGCTCGGTCACAGTGTTTCCCTTCTCCGCATTCGCACGAACCCGTGCATCCCCTGCAACGCGGGAAAGGGCGCGCCGGTTCAGGTGGCCGTGGGCTGCCCGGGCGCCGCAGGCTGCCCGGGCGTCGCGGGGGCAAGGATCAGGCGGCGGATGGTGGCCAGCATGTCCGGCCGGTCCCATTCGGTGGAGCCTTCCAGCCGCGCCCGCTCCTGGCCCTGGCGGTCCACCAGCACCGTGGTCGGCAGCCCGCGCAGGCCCAGGGCGCGGCCAGCGGCGCCGCGCGGGTCCAGCCAGATGCCCAGCTTGGTCAGCCGGCGCGCGGCGTAGAAGGGTTCCACCTGCGTCCGGCCGCCGCGGTCGGAGGAAAGCGGCAGCACCTTCAGCCCCTCGCCACCCAGGGCCGCCTGCAGCCGGTCCAGCGCCGGCATCTCCGCCACGCAGGGCGGGCACCAGGTGGCCCAGAAGTTCAGCAGCAGCGACTGCCCGGTGAAATCGGCCAGGCTCTTCGCGTCGCCCTCGGCGTCGGTGAAGGTGAAGGCCGGCAGCGGGCGGGGCGGCGTTTCCATCAGCCGGCCCAGGTTGGGCGACTGCGCCCGTGCTGGACGGGCCGGAAGGGCCATGCTCAATGGGGCTCCCGCCGCCAGCAGGCCCAGTGTCAGCGCGCGGCGCTCGATCCTCAGCAACGGGAAACCCTCCGTTCGTGTCCGACAAGAGCAGCAACAGCCAGTGGGGCGGCCGCTACGCCGAGGGCCCCTCGGCCGTGATGCAGGCCATCAACGCCTCCATCGGCTTCGACCGGAAGATGTGGCGCCAGGACATCCGCGGCAGCCTCGCCCATGCCGCCATGCTGGCGCATGTGGGGATCATCTCCGGCGATGACGAGGCCGCGATCCGCGCCGGGCTGGAGAGCATCGCCGGCGAGATCGAGCGCGGCGAGTTCCCCTTCTCCGAGGCGCTGGAGGACATCCACATGAACGTGGAGGCCCGCCTGACCGAGCGCATCGGCGAAGCGGGCAAGCGGCTGCACACCGGCCGTTCGCGCAATGACCAGGTGGCGCTAGACGTGCGGCTCTGGGTGCGCGACGCCATCGACGGGCTGGACGCCCAGATCGCCGACTGCATGCGCGCCCTGGTGGAACGCGCCGCCGAGCACGCCGGCACCGTGATGCCGGGCTTCACCCACCTGCAGCCGGCGCAGCCCACCACGCTGGGCCACCACCTGCTGGCCTATACCGAGATGCTGTCGCGCGACCGCGGCCGGCTGCGCGACGCCCGCGTCCGGATGAACGAGAGCCCGCTGGGCGCCGCGGCCCTGTGCGGCACTGGCTTCCCCATCGACCGGCACATGACCGCGGCAGCCCTGGGCTTCGACGGCCCGACCCGCAACAGCCTCGACAGCGTCGCCTCGCGCGACTACGCGATCGAGTTCCTCGCCGCCTGCGCCATCTGCGCCACGCACCTGTCGCGGCTGGCCGAGGAGCTGGTGATCTGGACCAGCCCCTATTTCGGCTTCGTGCGGCTGTCGGATGCCTACACCACCGGCTCCTCCATCATGCCGCAGAAGCGCAACCCGGACGCGGCGGAGCTGGTGCGGGCCAAGACCGGCCGCATCGCCGGCGCGCTGGTGGGGCTGCTGACCGTGATGAAGGGCCTGCCGCTGACCTACGGCAAGGACATGCAGGAGGACAAGGAAGGCCTGTTCGACGCCGCCGCCTCCCTGTCGCTCGCCCTGGCGGCCACCGCCGGCATGGTGCGCGACCTGCAGCCCGACGTGGCGCGGCTGCGCGAAGCGGCAGGGGCCGGCTTCTCCACCGCCACCGACCTGGCGGACTGGCTGGTGCGCGAGCTGAAGCTGCCCTTCCGCGACGCCCACCACGTCACCGGCAAGCTGGTCGCCGCCGCCGAGCGCCGCGGCCTGGACCTGTCCGGCCTGAGCCTGGAGGAGTTGCGCGCCGAGGAGCCGCGCATCCACGATGGCGTTTACGGCGTCCTGTCGGTGGAAGCCTCCGTCGCTTCCCGCACCTCCTTCGGCGGCACGGCCCCGGCCAACGTGGCCGAAGCGGCGGCGCTCTGGACCGAGCAACTGCGCGACACGGGGGAGAACCCGGCATGACCCGCACCCTGCTGCTGTTCCTGGCTGCCGGTCTGCTACTGGCCGCCTGCGGCCGCCCCGGCCCGATCCGCGCCCCCGGCCCGCAGGATCAGATCACCTATCCCCGGACCTACCCGTCCAGCTGACGACCGGCCGCCCGCGGCAGCCCCGCGCAGAGGCCGCCATCCTCGGTCCGCCTCGGAAGGGTTGTCGGTCCGGGTGAGGCTGGTGGCGCTTCGGTGTTCGGGCCGTGGCCAAGGGGGCTCTGCCCCCTTGGAGCCCCCGCCAGGAGCTTAGGCTCCTGGACCTCATGAGTGCCTGCGGCGGGGGCGGGTTGGCCGACGGTGCCCGCCATGACCAACGTCGGACATCCCGCCCCCGCCGGAGGCACTCAACGTGGGGCCCGGGGAGTTTAAACTCCCCGGCGGGGTCCAGGGGCAGCGCCCCTGGCCAACGCCAGCAAACCCAGGCGCAACCGCATCCACCAGACCAACAGCCCTCCCAACGCCGGCCCGGTGATCGCGACCTTTCGCGTCAGGCGCCTGGGCGGGCGGGAGGTGCGGTGCCCTCGGCCAGCCAGCGGTCCAGCACGCCCGGCTCCAGACTGCGCGTGAGGTTCTGCCGCGCCCGTGCTTCCCAGTCCGGCGGGGTGGCGGGGTGCTGGAACAGGCGGGGGTGCTGCAGCACGCCGCGCAGAAAGGCGGCCCGCCCTGCGGCGAAACCGGCATCGGTGACGCCGGGGTATTCCCGGCGCAGCGCCAGCGTGTCGGCCCGGTAGCCGTCCCAGCTCCCGGCCAAGCCGGACAGGTCGAGGTCGCACAGCGCCGCCGCCAGGGCGGAGCCGGCGGGTGAGAAATGGTCGGCGGTGGCCAGGATGGCGGCCGCCACGGCGTCCACTTGGTCCGGCGGCAGTCGCAACGGGCCCGCCGCGGCGCGGAACCAGGCGGCCGAGGCGGCCTCGTCCGCTCCGCGCGCGGTGGCGGGGTTGAGCACGAAGTCGTGGAAGGCGATGGCCAGGGCCATGGCGTCCCGGTCCACCGCCCAGCCGCCGGCCTCGAAGAGCTGCCACAGGCGGGCGAGGTGGGAAGGGCCGTGGTAATGGCAGCGCGGCTCGCGCCCGACGGCCTCCGCCACCCAGCGCCCGGCTTCCCCGGGCAGGTGGTGCAGCAGCGCCGACAGGGCAGGTTCCGGCGAAGGGGACATCGGCTTCTCCAGGTCGGGCACGGCGGCGGTCGCGGGCCAGAGGGTAGCCCCGGGAACGGACCCCAGGGATGGTTCTGCAGATGGGCCCCCAGGGAGCGTTCCAGGGAGTGGCCCCGGATGGCCCGGACCTGGCCCAGGGAAGCTGGCCCGCGGCGGTGGGGCAGAGATGCCGGCCGCGGGTGGAACACGGCCAGGCGCCTGCGCTCCGCGATCACGCCGCGGCATGGCAGCACGGCTCGCCGCAGGACGCTATGTCGCTGTTCACGGCTTCGGTCTAGAGATGGCGGTTCAACCGTTCGGCCGCCCTCCCCCGGGGGCGGTTCCGCCGAGGAGCCACGACCCCGAGATGCGTTCCCTTCGCCTCCTCGTTCTCTGCCTCGCCCTGGGCGCCTCGGCCTGCGCCACCCGCCCCGACCCGTCCGACCCCGACGCGGTGGCGGAGTTCGAGCAGAACAACGACCCGCTGGAGCCGACCAACCGCGCCCTGTTCTCCGTGCACCAGACGATCGACAGGGCGGTGCTGCGCCCGGCCGCCGTGGCCTATCGCGCCGTGGTGCCGCCGCCGGTGCGCACGGGCATCCGCAACGTGCTGGGCAACCTGCGCGCGCCGGTGATCTTCCTCAACGACGCGCTGCAGGGGAACCCGGAACGCGCCCGCGACACGCTGGCGCGCTTCATGCTCAACAGCACCGTGGGCCTGGGCGGCATCTTCGACGTTGCCGCCGCCATGGGCCTGCCCGGCCACACCGAGGATTTCGGCCAAACGCTGGCGGCCGCCGGGCTGGGCGAGGGTCCCTACCTGTTCATCCCGCTGCTCGGGCCCAGCAACCCGCGCGACCTAGTGGGCACGGGCGTCGACATCGTTTCCAACCCCTTCACCTACCTAACCTTCGGCAGCGACGGCTTGAACAACGCCTACGACTACGGCGTGCCCGTGGCGCGCGGCCTAGACCTGCGCGAGGGCGTGATCGAGACGCTGGATGCCGTGAACAGCACCAGCCTCGACCCCTACGCCACCATCCGCTCCGGCTACCGTCAGCAGCGCAACCGCGAAATCCGCAACGCCGAAAGGGTGCCGACGCCGGGGGCTTCGCCCGCCTCCTCCAGCACCGGGCTCGGGGTCGGCTCGCCCGACAGCGGTTCCGCCGCCGGGGCCGGCACCGGCGGGGGAACCGCGCCTGCGCCGGCGCGTTGACCCCCGAGCGCATACGAACAGGACCAGCATGACCACGTCGCGACGCACCCTGCTGACCGCCAGCCTGACACTTCCCGCCCTGCTGGCGATCCGCCACCCGGCCCTGGCCCAGGTGGATACGGGGCAGGCGGCGTCCTTTATCCAGTCCACCGGCCAGGAGCTGGTGGCGGCCATCAACGGCAACGCCCCGGTGGCGCAGCGGCGGCAGCAGGTGGCCGGCATCCTGCGCCGTGCGGTGGATGTGGACGGGGTCGGCCGCTTCATCCTCGGGCGCTGGTGGAACCAGGCCAGCCCAGCCGAGCAGGGGCAGTACCGCCAGCTGTTCGAGGAGACCCTGATCCGCAACCTGTCCGCCCGCTTCGGCGAGTACCAGGGCGTGCGCTTCTCTCTCGGCCGCACCCAGCAGCGGAGCGAGGAGGATGTGCTGGTCAACACGGTGGTGGAGCGTCCCGGCAACCCCGCTTTCGGGCTGGACTGGCGGGTGGGCCAGGTGAACGGCCAGCTGCGCATCGTGGACGTGATCGCGGAGGGCGCCTCGCTACGGCTGACGCAGCGGAGCGAGTATTCTTCCGTGATCAGCCGCAACGGTGGCCGGGTCTCGGCCCTGCTGGACGCCATGCGCAACCAGATCGCTCAGCTGGCGGCCCGCGAAGGGCGCTGAGCCGCCCGCCGCCTCCGGCATCCACGTGAGGCCGGGGTCTTACGCGACTGCGGGCAGGGCTTGAGCGTCTGGGCCTAGCCCCCGGTCAGGCGCCGCGGCGGCTCTCGAAAGTCAGCATGCGGTGGCCCTGGTAGGTGAACTCCCCGCAGGGCGTCATGCCGAGGTCGGTCAGCACGGCGCGGGAAGCGGCGTTGCTGTCGCGGGCCACGGCGATGATGCGGGGCAGGCCCGCCGTGTGGCCGAATTCCAGGGCGGCGCGGGCCGCTTCCCGGGCGTAGCCCTTGCCGCGGCATTCCGGCCAGAGGGCGAAGCGCAACGCCACGCCGCGGCCGTCGGGGCGCTCCATCAACCCAGCGAGGCCCAGGAAGTTCCCGGTTTCCCGCTCGAAGACGCTCCAGGTGCCGTAGCCGCGCACCAGCCAGAACTCGATGTCGTCCTCCAGCTCCTCGCGCGTGCGCTCGGGCGTGCGGACGCCGTGCAGCATCAGGCCGAAGGCCTGCTCGTCACCTTTCAGCCGAATCAGCTCGGGCAGGTGATCCCGGCTGGGCGGCCGCAGCGAGAGCCGCGCGGTGGTGATCCCGCGCGGCGCCGAAACGAGGTGGCCACGCTCGATCACCGCAGGCCCACCCGGAACCAACTCCCGAAAGAAGATGGGGGCTCGGGGGAATTCCTTCCCCCGACCTTCCCCTCCCCCGGGATCACCGGGTCAGCGGCCGGTACTTGAGCCGGTGCGGCTCGTCCGCCGCCGCTCCCATGCGTCGCTTCTTGTCGGCCTCGTAGGCCTGGTAGTTGCCCTCGAACCACTCGACGTGGCTGTCGCCCTCGAAGGCCAGGATGTGCGTGGCCAGCCGGTCCAGGAACCAGCGGTCGTGCGAGATGATCACGGCGCAGCCCGCGAAGTCGGCCAGGGCTTCTTCCAGGGCGCGCAGCGTGTCCACGTCCAGGTCGTTGGTGGGCTCGTCCAGCAGCAGCACGTTGTGCGGCGTCTTGAGCATCTTGGCGAGGTGGACGCGGTTCCGCTCACCACCCGACAGCACGCCCACCGGCTTCTGCTGGTCGCCGCCCTTGAAGTTGAAGGCGGCGCAATAGGCGCGCGAGGGCACCGCGCGCTTGCCCATGGTGATCAGGTCCATGCCGTCGGAGATTTCCTGCCAGACGGTCTTCTTGTCATCCAGGCTGTCGCGGCTCTGGTCGACGTAGCCCAGTTCGACGCTGTCGCCGACGCGCAGCGTGCCGCTGTCGGGCTGCTCGGAGCCGGTGATCATGCGGAACAGCGTGGTCTTGCCGGCGCCGTTGGGGCCGATCACGCCGACGATGCCGCCGGGCGGCAGCTTGAAGGACAAGTCGTCGATCAGCAGGCGGTTGCCGTAGCCCTTGCGGACCTGCTCGGCCACGATGACCGTGTTGCCCAGGCGCGGAGCCGGCGGGATCTGGATCTCGGTCGGGTCCGGGGCGCGGTCCTGCGACTTGAGCAGCAGCTCCTCATAGGCCTGGATGCGGGCCTTGCTCTTGGCCTGGCGCGCGGCCGGCGAGCGGCCGATCCATTCCTGCTCCTCGGCCAGCTGGCGCTGCCGGGTGCTCTCCTCCTTTTCCTCCTGCTTCAGGCGCTTGCGCTTCTGGTCGAGGTAGGCGGAGTAGTTGCCCTGGTAGGGGATGCCCCGGCCGCGGTCGATCTCCAGGATCCAGTTGGTGACGTTGTCCAGGAAGTAGCGGTCGTGGGTGACGATCAGCACCGCGCCCTCATAGTCGCGCAGCGTCTTTTCCAGCCAGGACACGCTCTCGGCGTCGAGGTGGTTGGTGGGCTCGTCGAGCAGCAGCATCTCGGGCTTCTCGAGCAGCAGCTTGCACAGCGCCACGCGCCGGCGCTCGCCGCCCGAGAGCTTGGTGACCGGGCTGTCGAAGGGCGGGCAGCGCAGGGCGTCGAGGGCGATCTCGACGGTGCGGTCGATCTCCCAGCCATTGGCGGCGTCGATGCGCTCCTGCAGCTCCGCCTGTTCGGCGAGCAGGGTGTTCATCTGGTCGTCGTCCATCGGCTCGGCGAAGGCGTTGGAGATCTCGTTGAAGCGGGCGAGATCGGCCTGCACCGCGGCGAAGGCTTCCATGACGTTCTCGCCCACCGTCTTGGTCGGGTCGAGATGCGGTTCCTGGCTGAGGTAGCCGACGCGCACGCCCTCCGCGGCCCAGGCCTCGCCGCCGTATTCCTTGTCCTGGCCCGCCATGATGCGCATCAGCGTGGACTTGCCGGCGCCGTTGGGGCCGAGCACGCCGATCTTCACGTCCGGCAGGAAGCTCAGGGTGATGCCTTTGAAGACCTCGCGGCCACCCTGGTAGGACTTGGTGAGGTCCTTCATCACGTAGGCATACTGGTAAGCGGGCATGGGGCGGTCTCTTCGGCAAAACGGGGGGAGCGTCGAGGCCGGTTCTACCGGCCGGGGGATGGGGCGTCGAGCATGGCGCGGTTTCCGGCCCGGTGCGCTGATGCGGCCGGGCGTTCATTCCGGTGCTGCGGGGTAAGAAAGCCGGGGGAAGGTATTCCCCCGGACCCCCCTCTATTTTCGGGAGTTTTCGGGTGCGCCTGTGGAGCCGGGCACACCCGAAAACTCCCGAAAGAAGGAGGGGGACCGGGGGAGTTCACTCCCCCGGCCTTCCTGATCCGAGGCTGAAACATTTGCGCCGGTCAGCGCCACTTGCCCGTGCGGGACTTGGCGGCGCGGGTCGGCGCGTGAAAGCCGGGCGGCTTGCTGCCGACCCAGTGCAGGAAGCCCGCGAGTTCCGGCGCCGCGCGCAGCGCCTCCGGCTCGGCCAGGTGCCGGGCCAGCTCGGCTTCCGTGAAGCGAGCGTGGATGGCGCTGTGGCAGAGCTGGTGCAGCCGCACCGTGCCCAGATGCGTGCCGCCCTTGAGGCGGGGCGTCAGGTGGTGGCGGCTGGAACGCGCTTCCGCCGGAATGGGGCGGCGGCACAGCACGCAGATCTCGTCGGCGGGGGGCGGTAGGGGGTCGGCCCGCCGCTCGTCGCGGGCCGCGCGCCGTTGATGGCGTCGGGACACGCCCGGAATATGAGAAGCCGCCCCGCCGGGGAGAAGGGGCGGGAACGCGCGACGCGCACCCCCGCCGGCCCTGGCTCAGCGCCCGTTGGTGGCGCGGTCCACGGCCCGGCCCACCGCCGTGCCGGGCGGGTTGGCGGCGGTGCCGTCGGACTGCGACGGGTAGGCGCCGGAAGTGTTGGTGCCGGCCGCCCGGTCCACCGCCCGTTCCGCCGCGGTGCCCGGCGGGTTGCGGGTGCCGGCGGTGCCCGTCGTGGTGCGCCGCTGGGTCGCCGTAGTGTTGCGGTGGGTCGTCGTGGCGCGGCGGGTGCTGCTGGTCGCGCGGTCGGCGGCGCGACCCGCGGCGGTGCCGGGCGGGTTGGCGCGGGTGCCGTCGGACTGCGACGGGTAGGCGCCGGAAGTGTTGGTGCCGGCGGCGCGGTCCACGGCGCGGCCCACCGCCGTGCCGGGCGGGTTGCCGGGGGTGCCGTCGGCCTGGGCCCAGGCAGGGGCGGAAGCGGACAGCAGCGCCGCGGCGGCGAGGCCGAACAGAGAATGGCGGATCAGCATGACAGGTTCAGCCCTCCAGGTCCGGCACGGATCGGCCGGTCTCGGAAAGGCAACCGAGGAGTTGCCCTCAGGGTTTCGTGAAGCCCACGACAGATTCCGCTCGGCCTAGACGACGGAAGCGTGCGGGCGCACGCCCATCCGCGCCGGCCCACCGGGCCGCGGCCGGGATCGGCCGGCGCAGCCCAGCCCCGTCGGCCCGAGCAGCCCGTGCCGGCCGGGTGGCCGGCTCAGCCCAGCCCGGCCAGCACCTTGGCCGTGGCGCCGCTGATGTCGCCCAGCTTCTCGCCGGCCGCCACCCGGGCCTGGGTGCGCAACCCGCGCTCCTGCCGGGCGATGGCCTCGCGCGCCTCGGCCTCGGCCTCCTCCGGCGGCAGCACCAGCACGCCGGAATCGTCGCACAGCACCGCGTCGCCCGGCGTTACCACCACGCCGCCGATCGCCACGGGGACGTTGATCCGCCCGCCCAGGTCGTAGCCGCGGGTGGTGATCGGCGCCATGCCGCGGCACCACAGCGGGAAGTCGGAGGCCTCGACCTCCTCCTCATCCGTGCAGGGCCCGTCTACCACCCCCGCCACCGCGCCGGCCGCCTTGGCCGCCACCGTGACGCCGCCGCCCCAGCAGGCGTGGCGGTCGTCGCCCAGCCGGTCCACTACCAGCACGTCGCCGGGACGCAGCAGCCCCAGCGCGTGGTGCAGCAGGGTGGAATCCGGCCCGGTGATCTGCACCGTCACCGCGGTGCCGGCGACACGGCGGCGCTTCAGCACCGGCTGCACGCGGCGGTCCACGAAGCCCCAGTGGCGCCAATGGCCGACGGTGGCCGTCTCGGTCTGCTGCAGCAGCGCGATGACCTCGGCGCTGATCTGTGGCGCCATGGGTCCGACGACGTATTTGGGCATCTTTCTCACTCTCTCCCGAGGGCACGCTGGAACCCGACCAGCCGCTCCACCAGCAGCACCACGGCCAGGGCCACGGCGATCAACGACACCGCCAGCGCTGCCACCATCGGGTCGGAGCGGCTCTCGGCGTAGCGAAACATTTCCACCGGCAGGGTGTTCAGCCGCGGCCCGACCACGAACAGGCTGATCACCGTCTCGTCGAAGGAGACCAGGAAGGCCAGCGCCGCGGCCGCGATCGCCCCAGGGGCGGCGATCGGCAGGGTCACCCGCAGCGCCGCCCGCCAGCGCGTGGCGCCCAGCGTCCAGGCGGCCTGCTCCAGCTCCTCCGGCACCGCCGAGAAGGCGGTCACCATGATCCGCACCGCGAAGGGGATGGCCACCAGGGAATGCGCCAGCACCAGCCCGGGCCAGGTCGCCACCAGCCGCAGCGGCTGGAAGGCCAGCAGCAGCGCCACGCCCAGCACCAGCGTCGGCAGCAGCAGCGGCGCCGCCAGTACCGTGGCCACCACGCCCCGCCCGGGAAAGCGCAGCCGCGCGATGGCGTAGGCCGCCGGCCCTCCCACGGCCAGCGCCAGCGCCGCCACCAGCGCCGCCAGCACCAGGCTGTGCTGCAGGGCCAGCATCAGCTGCCCGTTGCCCAGCAGCGCCTCGTACCAGCGCAAGGACAGGCCCGGCGGCGGAAAGGTCAGGTACTGCCCCGCGCTGAACGACACCACGAACACCACCACCGCCGGCGCCAGCAGCATCCCGTAACCGGCCAGCGCGCAGGCTCGCAGAATCAGGCCGGGCTTCATGGGCGTGGCTCCGTCGGCGTCGGGTTGTTGCGCTGCCCGGCCCGCAAGGGGCTCTGCCCCCTGCACCCCCGCCGGGGACCTCGTAGGTCCCCGGACCCCGCCGTGAGTTGGCGCTGGCGGACAGGGGTGCACCTGCGACGGCGTAGCCGCGTCGCAGGTGCACCCCTGTCCGCCAGCGCCGTACTTTTACGAACGGAAGGTCCAGGAAACTCAGTTTCCTGGCGGGGGGTGCAGGGGGGCAGAGCCCTCCCTGCGGGCCACGGGCGCAACACCTCCACGCGCAACGCGACCACCCTCATGCCGCCCGGCCCCATCCGGCGATGCGGCGCAGGGCCAGGGTGGCCAGCAGGGCGGCGAGGAGCAGCATGGCCAGGGCGGCGGCGGCGGGCCAGTCCACGGTTTGCAGGGCCTGGTCGTAGATCTCGGTGGCGATCGTGAAGACGCGGCCGCCGCCCATCAGGCGGGGCGTCACGAAGGAGGACACGCCGAGCACGAGGCAGAGCAGGAAGGCGGCGCCCAGGGCGGGGGCGGCCAGCGGCAGGGTGACGCGCAGGAAGGTGCGGGCACGGGTCGCGCCCAGCGTGGCAGCGGCCTCGTCCAGCCGGGGGTCGAGGCGGCCGAGGCCGGCGATCAGCACCAGCACGGCGTAGGGCATCAGGCTCTCGATCAGGCCGATGCGCACGCCGGTCCAGTTGTTGATCAGCGGCACGGGGGCTTCCGTCAGGCCGAGGGCTTGCAGCGCCACGTTGATCATCCCGAGGTCGCCCAGGATGGCGCGCCAGCCCACCACCCGCGCCGTGCCGGACACCAGCAGCGGCGAGATCGCCAGCAGCGCCAGCATCGGCCGCCAGCGGGGGGCCGCAGTGCGGATCAGCAGCGTCACCGGCAGGGCCAGCGCCACGGCCAGGGCGCTGCTGCTGGCGGCCAGCAGGGCGGTGTCGCGCGCCAGCTGCCAGGTGAAGCCGTCGCCGGCTACCCGCGCGTAGGTGTCCAAGGTCAGCGCCGCCTCCATCGCGCCGGTCTCGGCGGTGCGGTTCAGGCTGACGCGGAACAGCAGCGCCATCGGGTACAGGAAGGCCAGCGCCATCACCGCCAGGGCCGGGGCGGCCAGCAGCCAGCCGGTCATGCCGGGAACACCCGCAGGTCGGCGGGGCGGAACAGCAGCCGCGCGGCGTCGCCGGGGCGCAGGGCGGCGGCGATGGCATGGGCGGGCAGTTCGGCCAGCACGGGGCCGGCGGGGGTTTCGGTCTCGATCGAGACCACCTCCCCGGTGTAGGTGCGGCGCAGGACGCGGCCCTCCAGCGCCTGCATCCCCGCTTCCGGGCTGGCCGGACCCAGGGACTGCCAGAGCCCCTGCGGCCCCCAGCCCTGCGCCATGCCGCCCGGCAGGACCTGTCCCCGGACGTGCTGGCGCGACGGGGCTCCTCCGGACGCGTCCGGCCACGCGGAAGCCTGTCCTGGAACGGCCTGTCCCGCGGGATCTCGTCGCGCGGAAGCCAGCCCTGGCGAGGCCCCGGCCGCAGCCGGTCCCGTCCCGTCCCCTACCCCGCCCGGAACCGGCAGGACCTGCACACGGTGCGGGCGCAGAAAGGCCTCCGCCGCGCCCGCCGGCGTGTCTGGCGGCACCGGCAGGGCGAGGCCTCCCACGCGGAACACGCCGCCCGGCTCCACCGTTCCGGCGAAGCGCGTGGCACGGCCCACGAAGGTGGCAACGAAGGGCGTGGCGGGGCGCTCGAACACCTCCTCCGGCGCCGCGATCTGCTCGATGCGGCCGCGGTTCATCACCGCCACCAGGTCGGCCATGGCCAGCGCCTCGGTCTGGTCGTGGGTGACGAACACCGCGGTGGTGCCGAGCTTCTGCTGCAGGGCGCGGATTTCGTCGCGCACGCCCTCGCGCAGCTTGGCGTCCAGGGCGGAGAGCGGCTCGTCCAGCAGCAGCAGGTCGGGGCGGATGGCCAGCGCCCGGGCCAGCGCCACGCGCTGCTGCTGCCCGCCGGACAGGGCGCGCGGCTTGCGCTCGGCGTAGCCGCCCAGCCCCACCATCTCCAGCGCCTCGCGCGCCCGCGCCTGCCGCTCGGCGCGTCCGACGCCGCGCATTTCCAGCCCGAAGGCGGCGTTGCCCAGCGCCGTCATGTGCGGGAACAGCGCGTAGGACTGGAACACCACCCCCATGTTGCGCCGGTGCGGCGGCAGGGCGGACACGTCGCGCCCGGCCACCAGCACGCGGCCGGCATCGGGGCGTTCTAGCCCGGCGATGATCCGCAGCGTGGTGGTCTTGCCGCAGCCCGAAGGCCCCAGCAGCGCCAGCAGCGCGCCCTGCGGCAGTTCCAGCGACACGCCGTCCACCGCGGGCGCGCCGCTGCCGAAGCGGCGCTCCAGCCGCTCCAGCGTCAGGTGTGCCGGCATCAGCGCCCGGCGGCCGGGATCACCTCGCGCCGCCAGCGCTGGTTCCAGCCGTCGCGCAGCCGCACCGCCTCCACCCAGTCGATCGGCAGCACGCGCGAGCGGTATTCCGGCGCCAGGGCGGTGCGGCCGATGGCAGCGGCGCTGCCTTGCGCCCGGGTATTCACGGGGCCGTAGAACATGCGGTCGGTGAAGGCGGCCTGGGCTTCGGCCGACAGGGCGTGGTTCACGTAGGCCAGGGCCTGGGCGCGGTTCTTGGCGCCGGTGACGATGTTGATCGTGTTGATCTGGAAGGCCGTGCCTTCCTCCGGCAGCGCCACGCCGAGGCGGCCGCCCGATTGGTCGCGGTACAGCTGGGCGCGGGCGTTCCAGCCGGTGGCGGCGCGCACCTGCTCGCTCAGCACCATGCTGTAGCCGTCCGGGCTGGGCTCGAAGGTCTGCACGTTGGGGGCGATGCGGGTCAGCAGCGGCAGGGCGGCACCGATGTTCTTCCAGTCGCCGCCATTGCTGTGCGCCAGGATCGCGGTCAGCGCCAGCGCCTGGATGTTGGGCAGGGTGCTGAGCGCCACGCGGCCCTTGAGGTCCGGCCGCGCCAGGTCCGCCCAGCGGGTCGGCGCCGGCGTCACCGCCCGGCTGTCGTAGACCAGCGCGAGGTGGTCGTAGGTCACCGCCGGGCCGCAGCCGTTGCCGGCAGCGCGGGCCTGGTCGTCCAGCTCGGCCCAGGGGGCGATCTCGGCGGGGTTCACCCGCTCCACCAGCCCTTCGGCGCAGGCGGCGGCAGCCGTCGTGGCGTCCATGATCACCACGTCCACCTGCGGGTCGGCCTTCTGCGCCCGCAGGCTGCCCAGCATGGCGGCGGAGCCGCCCAGGCCGGTGTCCACGTAGTTCACCGCCGTGCCGGTGCGCTGGGTGAAGGGCGCCACCACCACGGGGGTGTAGTTGTCGCGGAAGATGCCGGAATAGGTCAGCAGCGTCATGCTGCCGCCCGCGGGCGCGGCGGGCTGGGCCAGAATGGCGGCAGGCCCGAACAGGCAGAGCGCGGCGGCGAGGATGGGCAGGCGCATGGTGTCGAGAACTCCCGGCATCAGGTTCGGCGCGGCCCGCCCGCGCATCGCGAACAGGCCGTGCAAGCCCCGGGCCGCCCGGGCAGCCCCGCAGCCTGCCCGGGCAGGGTGGCATGGGCCGGGCAGGAATCGAACCCGCAACCAAGCCGTTATGAGCGGCCCGCTCTAACCGTTGAGCTACCGGCCCCGCCAAGAGCCGGTGTAGCGCGACGGTGCTACCGGCCTCAATGGGGCGGAGCAGGGCGTCGCAGGAAGCGCGCTGGAGGGCGCATACCCCCGGTCCCCCGCTGCTTCGTAGGCTTTACGGAGAAGTCGTGGGCTAGCAGGCGGCCCGGGCGAAGCCGGAAGGGGTCAGAGCCATGCCGTTGCTGTCGGCCCGAACCGCGCTCTCTCGGCAGCAATCGGAACGGTCGGGTTCAGCCAGAGCGAATGAGTTTGTTGCACCCTTTCGGAGTAGGGTGACATGCTTCCGCCTGTTCTGATGAAAGAAGGAAAAGAGTGTCAGATCCGCCCGCTGTGCCCGCCATCCCGCCGGTTCCGAACGGATCGCATGATGGGGCGTTGACGCCGGCTGGGGCGAGGAGCCCGGCAGATCCTACTAAAAAAACGGATCCAATCCCCGGCCCTCCTCGGAAACCCGTAGATCATGCCTGGCAAAATTGGATAGATGCAGTGTTGCCCCTCGTTCTCATCACCATTCTCGTGAGCATAGCCGGTCTGGTTCTTTTCTGCCTCGTTCATGCTATGGCGCCGATCAACATCACCCTGGAAACTGTCCCAGCCGCAGGCTGCCGTGACACCAAGATGGCCAAACCCTGCGCCAACATCCTGAACGGGCTAGCTCTGTATGGCTCCTTCTGGACGATCCTCGCCGCCGTTGCCGTCGCAAGCATTGTGGCCGCCCGGTCTTCGCTGAAATTGAACTTTTCGGCGAAATTCCAGAACTGGATGTATGGAACCTTCGCCGTTGCCACAGTGCTTTTCACCGCGTCCTTCGTACAAGAAACTTTTCCATACTGGAGGATCGCCGGCAGGATATTCACGAATACGGTGTCTGCCTTCGGGCACGGAGCGTGGTTCAAGCCTAGCCTGCATGTTGCCAACTTCCTGACCGCTGCGGGAGCCATCGCCATAGCCGTTGCTTGCGTTTCCCAGCCCTATAGGGAGTGTGATGCCGAGGCCGATACTGAGTGGGGCCCGCATTATGGTTCCACCATGGCGTCTCTCAGAAACCTAGTGACGCTCGGCGCCCTGTTGCTGGTTGTTGGAATCATGTTTCTCTCGACTTGGCTGGCCATACCGGTCGCGTTGATACCGGCAGAGGAGCAAGCCAAGACCTATCGCAGCCTGATAGATGCGATCGTGACATTGCATGGAGCGGCCTACTCGGCCGCCTTGTTCATCCTGTATTTCGTTTCAGCTTCCAGGATCCAGAAGAAGGCCCTAACAGAGCAACTCAAAATCAACAAACAGACCGACAAAGAAGCATACCTGAAGAAATATTCCTTGACCCTCGCCCCGCCCGCATATTTGTTGGATGCGATAAAGGTCGTGGCGCCACTCCTCACGGCCAAGCTCTTCGAGCCGTTGGCTAAGTATTTTTCGACACTTTGACGACCATTGGCGTGCGCTGGCGCGCATCTGCTGCGAGGCGCTGCTTGTTGCGCCCGACGATTGCCCCACGATCAGGTCGACAAATGTTTAGCCTTCGACATCCGGAAGCCCGGACGAAGGATGGAAAGGGGCGCAAAGCGGTACGCGAAGCGTTCACCGGCCAGCTCCGATCCCCACCCAGCCGCGCCCGTCCGGCACAATCACGACCTACCGCCGGACCCACGCCCACCGGCAGCCACCGGCACGCGTGAACTCCTGAAAAAAGGAGGGGGACCGGGGGAGTTCACTCCCCCGGCCTTGCTGTTTCCGCCACCAGGGCCCCGGCGTCTCAGGGCGCCAGGAATGCGCGGATCGCCGCTTCCGCCTGGGCCACGTTGCTGACGCCCTCCAGGTGGCCAGAGCCGCCGCGCAGTTCCACCAGCTGCACCGGCCGCCCAGCGGCGCGCAGCGTGTCGGCCAGCTGGCGGCCGTACTCCACCGGAAACACCCGGTCGCCCAGGCTGGGCATCACCAGCCAGCGCGCCTGGCTGCGCGCCAGCGCCGCCGCCGTGTCGGGATACTCGTTGAGGAAGAGCTGGTTGGCGCGGGTCAGGTAGATGAAGGAGTTGGCGTCCGACACGCGCGCCCGGGCCAGCGCCGCCTCGTTGAGGAAGCGCTCCACCGCGAAGCCGTCGCCAATGCGGCGGGCGGGGTCCTGGCCTTCCAGCGGCGCGCGGTTGAAGCGCGCCAGGTCGCCGCGGTCGCGCGCCTGCAAGGTGACGATCTTCAGCGCCTCGGCCAAGCCGCGGGTCGGCGGCTCGCGCCCCTGGGCGTAGTAGTCGCCGTTGCGCCAGTTGGGGTCCAGGCGGATCGGCGCTTCCCAGACCTCCATCCAGCCCTGGAGATAGGCGTCGAACTCGCCGGTGCCGACCACGGGCATGACGCGCTCCACCATCTCCGGATAGGCGGCGGCCCATTCAATGGCCTGCAACGCGCCCATGGAGGGCCCGGCCACCAGCGCCAGCCGCCTCACGCCCAGGCTGTCCAGCAGGCGCTTCTGCACCTCCACGAAGTCGCGCATGGACAGCACGGGGAAGTTCATCGCATAGGGCCGGCCGGTGGCGGGGTCCATGCTGGCGGGGCCGGTGCTGGTGGTGCGCGGGTCGCGGATGTTGAGGTTGATGGGCGTGTCGCTGGCCACCACGAAGAAGCGGTCGGTGTCGATCGCCCGGCCCGGCCCCACCAGCGCGTCCCACCAGCCGGGCGTCCCGCCGGGCTCGTAGCGGCCGAAGGCGTGGCCGTTGGCGGAGAAGAAATGCGTGATCAGCACGGCGTTGTTGCCGGCGGCGTTCAGCGTCCCCGCCGTCTGGTAGCCGATACGCATGTTGGCCACCGTGGCGCCGCTGCGGGTGCGGTACTCGCCGCCCTCGAAGACCCGCTTTTCCACGATCAGCTCCGGCGCCGCCGGTTGCGCCGCGGCGGGAACCAGCGCGGACAGCAGCAGGGAAGCGAACAGCAGGGCGGGCAGCGCGCGGCGGGGCAGCATGGCTCTTTCTTCCGGTCGAGGACGTCGGGGCGGATGCTGCCGCCCGTCCCTTCCCGGTGCAAGGCGCCCGGCCTCGTCCCGCCCGGCAGGGCCGGGTTAGCCGTCCGGGTCGGGCCGCTGCGCCTCGGCCGCCGGGGTGGCGGCCCTTGCTCCCGGCCGCCGGCCGGCGCCCCCGCGGGCCACCCCGCCGCGTTGCCGGGCCGGCCGCTTTGCTGTTACCTCCGGCCCGGCTCAACGCACGGCTTTCCGAACAGGACCACCATGAATCCGACCCTGATCCCCACCGGCAAGGCGCCGCCGCACGACATCAACGTGGTTGTCGAGATCCCGCAGGGAAGCCAGGTCAAGTACGAGCTGGACAAGGACAGCGGCGCCATCGTGGTGGATCGCTTCCTGTTCACGCCCATGGCCTATCCGGCCTGCTACGGCTTCATCCCCGGCACATTGGCCGATGACGGCGACCCGACGGACGTGCTGGTGCTGACCCCCGCCCCCGTGGTGCCGGGCTGCGTGATCCGCTGCCGCCCGATCGGCGTGCTGCTGATGGAGGACGAGGCCGGCCAGGACGAGAAGCTGGTGGCCGTGCCGCACGACAAGATCCACACGATCTTCACCAGCGTGAAGACGGTGGACGACCTGCCCGCCATCACCCGCCAGCAGATCGAGCACTTCTTCACCCGCTACAAGGACCTGGAGCCCGGCAAGTGGGTCAAGGTCACGGGCTGGGGCACGCTGGACCAGGCGATCGGCCTGATCGAGAGCGGCATCGCCGCGGCCAACAAGGCCGGCTGATCGCCGCAGGGAAGCGCCGGGGGCCGGGGTCGCGCGGCTCGGGCTCCCCGGCCGTTGCAGGGATGTCCGGGGCGCGGCACGCGCGGCCCCGGATCACCGCGAGCCGTTCCGGGGCCGGCGCCGCACCGCCGGATTTCGCCCGCGCCGGGAGACCAGCATGTCCGAACCGCTGCCGCTCGCCGGCATCCGCGTCGTCGAGTTCTCGCACATGGTAATGGGGCCGACCTGCGGCCTCGTGCTGGCCGATCTCGGCGCCGAGGTCATCAAGGTCGAGCCGCCGGGTCCGGGCGACCGCACCCGGGCGCTGACCAGTTCCGGCACCGGCTTCTTCGCCGCCTTCAACCGCAACAAGAAGAGCGTGCAGCTCGACACCGCCGACGCGGCGGAGCGGGAGGTGCTGCTGCGGCTGATCGACACCGCCGACGTGGTGGTGGAGAACTTCCGCCCCGGCGCCCTGGACGCGCGCGGCCTGGGCTACGACGCCCTGTCGCAGCGCAACCCGCGGCTGGTCTACTGCTCGCTGAAGGGCTTCCTCCGCGGCCCCTACGAGCACCGCACCGCGCTGGACGAGGTGGTGCAGATGATGAGCGGCCTGGCCGTCATGACCGGCCCGCCCGGCCGCCCGCTGCGCGCCGGCGCCCCAGTGAACGACATGATGGGCGGCATGTTCGGCGCCATCGCCGTGCTCGCCGCGCTGCGCCAGCGTGACGGCACCGGGGGCGAGGGCACCGGGCGCGGCCAGCACGTGCAGTCCGGCCTGTTCGAGAACGCCGCCTTCCTGGTGTCCACCCACATGCTGCAGCAGGCCATCACCGGCGTGGCACCGCCGCCCATGCCGGCCGGCGGCCGCGCCTGGGGCGTCTACGACGTGTTCAACGCCGCCGACGGGGCGCAGATCTTCATCGGCGTGGTGACCGAGCGGCAATGGCAGATCTTCACCGCCGCCCTGGGCGCGCCGGCGCTGCTGGACTCCGCCTACGCCACCAACACCGAGCGCGCCAGGGCCCGCCCCACGCTGATCCCGCTGGTGCAGTCCATCCTCGGCCAGCGCCCGGTGGCCGAGCTGGAGGAGCTGTGCGAGCGCGCCGGCCTACCCTTCGCGCGCATCAACGCCCCCGGCGACCTGCTGGACGACCCGCACCTGAACGCGGAAGGCGGCATGCTGCCGCTGCTTCTGCCCGATGGCCGCCCGACCCGCGTGCCGGCGCTGCCGATCCAGTTCGGCGAGGACCGCCTGGGCGTGCGCCGCGGCCTGCCGCAGCCCGGCGAGCACACGGCCGAGATCCGCGCGGAACTGTCGGCCGAGCCGCCGCCCCGGCCCGACCGGGGCTGACGGGGCGAGCGGACAGGCCTGGGCCGGAAGGGCAGGCCCCTCCCCGGCCCAGGCCCGCTCACCCCACCTGGGTGGGCCGCCCGGCCGTGGCCGGAAAGTTCGCGGACCAGGCCACCCCGCCGCGGTTGATCTCCGCGGCGCGGGGGCAGCCGAGCTGGCCCAGGGCGCGGTCGAACTCGTCCAGCAGGATGCCCACCGCGCGGTCCACGCCCGCCTCGCCGCCGGCCCCGGCGCCGTAGAGGGTGGGCCGGCCGGCGAACACGAAGCTGGCGCCAAGGGCCAGCGCCTTGAGGATGTCGCCGCCGCGGCGGACGCCGCTGTCGAACAGCACGGGTACCTTGCCGGCCACCGCCTCCACCACCGCGGGCAGGGCGTGCAGGGGCGCGGGGCCGGCATCCAGCTGGCGGCCGCCGTGGTTGGACACCGCCACCCCGTCGGCACCGCGCTCCACCGCGATGCGGGCGTCGGCGGCGGTCAGCAGCCCCTTCACCACCAGGGTGTGGGGCCACAGCCGGCGCAGGTCGTCCAGCAGGCTCCAGTCGTTGCTGGGGGCGATCTGCTCGGCCATGAAGGCGGCCAGGGTCTGCGCGCCGGAGCGTTGCGGCACATAGGGCAGCAGGTTGCGCAGCCGCGGCGCGCCCGCGCGCAGCGTGGCCAGCGACCATTCCGGGTGGGTCGCCAAGTCCAGCAGGTTGCGGGCGTTGAGCCGCAGCGGCAGCACGAAGCCGTTGCGCAGGTCGCGCTCCCGCTTGGCCGGGATGGGGACGTCCACCGTGACCACCAGCACGCGGATGCCCGCGGCGTCGGCGCGGCGCAGCAGGTCCTCGCGCACCCGCCGCTCGCGCGGGACGTAGAGCTGGAACCAGACCTGGCCGGGGGCGGCGGCGGCCACCGTCTCGATGTCGGTGGAGGCGGGGGTGCTGAGCACGAAGGGCAGGTTGCGGGCGCGGGCGGTGCGGGCGATGGCCAGGTCGGTGCCGGGCCAGGCAAGGTTGCCCAGGCCGGTGGGGGATATGCCGTAGGGCGCGGCGTAGCGCTTGCCGAACAGCTCCACGGAGGAGTCCCGCACGGACACGTCCACCATGTAGCGCGGGAACAGGGTGACGTCGTCGAAGGCGGAGCGGTTGCGCGCCATGCCCTTCTCGCTCTCCACCCCGCCGTCGAAGTAGTCGAAGGCGATGCGCGCCACCCGGCGGCGGGCCATCCGGCGCAGGTCGTCGATCGAGTGCGCCGCCGCCATCCGCCGCGACACCCGCCAGCCCGGCCGCCGGGCAGTGTCCGACACGGCGCTGCCGCCCTCGGGGATGGTGCGGGCGCCCAGCGTCTCCTCGGCCATGCCGGAACTCACTCCTCGATCACGCAAGGTTGGGTGCCGCGGCACCGATGCGTTCCGGGTTGTCCACGATCCCCGTCCGGGCGCAAGCCTGCCGCGGTACGGCGGCCGCGGGCGGCTCGCCACCGCGAAGATGAACCCGCTGTAATCGCTCATTCTTGAGCGCCGCGCGCGAGGTTTGTGCCCGGGCCCTGCTGGACGGAAGCGCGGCACCGGACCAAGGCTGCGATCCGTGCGATCCCCCCCGCGAGCCCCGTCCTTGCTTCCACGTCGCCCTGCTTCCCGCGTCCTGAACGCCGCCTGACCGGGTCTGCTTGGCGCAGGTCTTTCCCCCTTACGCGAACACCCTGGCGCGGGCCGTGCTGCTGGGCGCGGCGGCGCTCGGGCTGGGCGGGCTCGGGCTGCTGGTGGCCCTGCCCTTCACCCCGCACGTCACCCGGCAGGACATCACGATCGAGCAGCCCGTGCAGTTCAGCCACGAGCACCATGCCGGGGGCCTGGGGATCGACTGCCGCTACTGCCACACCGCGGTGGAACAGGGCCGCTACGCCGGCATCCCGCCCACCGACACCTGCATGACCTGCCATTCGCAGATCTGGACCAATGCGGAGCTGCTGGCGCCGGTGCGGCGCTCCCTGGCCGAAGGCGTGCCGCTGCGCTGGCAGAAGGTGCACGTCCTGCCGGACTACGTGTTCTTCGACCACAGCGTGCACGTGAACAACGGCGTGGGCTGTTCCACCTGCCACGGCGCGATCAACCGCATGCCGCAGGTGCGGCAGGTGGCACCGCTGACCATGGGCTGGTGCCTGGACTGCCACCGCGACCCGGCGCCCAACCTGCGTCCCGCGTCGGAGATCTTCAACATGGAATGGACGCCGCCGGCCGACCAGGCGGCGCAGGGCGCGGCGCTGGTCGCGCATTACGGGATCCGCACGGAACACCTGACGGACTGCTCGCGGTGCCACCGGTGACGGACGCGCCGCCCCTGTCGCGCCGGCAGGCGGCGCTGGCGCTGCTGGCCGCCGCCGCCACCCTGTCCGCCTGCGACCGGCCGGACGAGGAGATCGTCCCCTATGTCGAGCAGCCCGAGCAGGTGGTGCCCGGCATCCCGCTGCGCTTCGCCACCACCCTGCCGCTGAACGGCTACGGCCGCGGCGTCCTGGTCACCAGCTTCGAGGGCCGCCCGGTCAAGGTGGAGGGCAACGCCGCCCATCCCGCCAGCGGGGGCGCCACCGACGTCTTCGCCGAAGCGGCGGTGCTGTCGCTCTACGACCCCGACCGTTCCCGCGCCGTGCGGGAAGGCGGGCGGATCAGCTCCTGGGAGGGCTTCCGCACCGCGCTGCGGCCGCACCTGCGCCGGCTGGACGCGACGCGCGGGGACGGGCTGCGGCTCCTCACCGGCCACGTCACCTCGCCCACCACCCTGCGGCTGATCGCCCAACTGCGCGCGCGCTTCCCGGCCCTGCGCTGGCACGCGCACGAACCCATCGGCGAGGAGAACGCCCGCGCCGGCGCCGCCCTGGCCTTCGGTCGCCCCTTCGCGGCCCTGCCGCGGCTGGACCGCGCCGCGGTCGCGCTGTGCCTGGATGCCGACCCGCTGGGGCCGGGGCCGGACCAGATCCGGCACGCGCGGGGCTTCGCGGCGCGGCGTCAGGCGCGGCGAAACGGCATCGCGCGCTATTCCCGCCTCTACGCGGTCGAGCCGGCCATGACCGTCACGGGCGCCAAGGCGGATCACCGCCTGGCCGCCTCGCCCGAGCTGGTGCGGCGCTTCGCCGCCGCGCTGGCGGCGCGGCTGGAAGCCGGGCCCGCCGCGCCGCCCGCCGCCGACACGCCGCCCGGGCCGCCCGGGCCGGGGCAGCCGGAACCGGAAGCTTCCGGGCCGGCCCTGCCGCCCGCGGCGCAGCGCTTCCTGGAGGCCGTCCTCGCCGACCTGCTGGCGCATCCCGGCGAGGCGCTGGTGCTGGCCGGCGAATGGCAGCCGCCGGAGGTGCATGCCCTTGCGCACCGCATCAACGCCCGGCTCGGCGCCCCGGTGGAATACCGCGAGCCGGTGGGCCCGGCGGAACCGCCCGAAGCCCTCGACGCCCTGGTCGACGACCTGCGCGCCGGGCGGGTGGACACGCTGGTGGTGCTGGGCGGCAACCCCGGGCACGACGCGCCGGCGGCGCTGGATTTCGCGGGCGCGCTGCGGGCGTCCGGCGCCTTCGCCGTGCATCTCGGCCCCTACGGGGACGAGACCGCGGCGCTGTGCCGCTGGCACCTGCCGGAATCCCACCCGCTGGAGGACTGGGCCGACCTGCGCGCCACGGACGGCACGGTGTCGCTGGCGCAGCCGCTGATCCGGCCGCTCCACAACACGCGCTCCGTGCCCTGGCTGATCGGCGTGCTGCTGGGCAGCGACGAATGGACCGCCCGCGACGCGGTGCGCGACACCTGGGCGGCGACGCGGCCCGCCGCGGGTTTCGAGGGCTGGTGGCGCCGGGTGCTGCACGACGGCGTGGTGCCGGACAGCGCCGCGCCGCTGGTGGCCGCGCCCGCCCTCGTTCCGCCCGCCTCCATGCCGCCGGCGCCCGTCCTGCCGGCGCCCGTCCCGCCGACGCCCACCCCGCCGGGCCCTGTTCCGGCCGCGCCCGGTTCATCGGCCGCCCCCGCTGTCAGCCCCGCCGGGGAAGCGATGACCCTGCTGCTGCGGCCGGACGCTTCCGCCTGGGACGGCCGCTTCGGCAACAACGCCTGGCTGCAGGAATGCCCGCGGCCGCTGACCCGGCAGGTCTGGGGCAACGCCGCGCAGATCGCGCCGGAGGAGGCGCGCCGCCTCGGGCTGGAGGACGGGGAAGTCGTGCGCCTCCGCCTCGACGACCGCAGCCTGGAGGCGACGCTGATGCTGCGCCCCGGCACGGCGCCGGGCGTGGTGGTGCTGCCGCTGGGCTACGGGCGGCGGGCGGCGGGGGCGATCGGCAACGGGCTGGGCGCCGACGCCTACGCGCTGCGCCGGCCGGAAGCGCCCTGGATCGCCGCCGAGCTGGTGCTGGAAAGGACCGGCCGGCGCGGCGAACTGCTGCGCGACCGCCCGGAACACCGCATCGAGGGCGAGGAGCACGAGCTGTTCCGGACCCTGCGCGCCGCGGAGTTCGCCCGCCGCGTCGCCGACCCGCCCCCCGAGCCGGAGCGCCCGCCCGCCTTCTACGCGTCGAAGGAGAGCGACACCGCCGCCTGGGCCATGGTGATCGACACCTCGCTCTGCATCGGCTGCAACGCCTGCGTGGTGGCCTGCCAGAGCGAGAACAACGTCCCCGTCGTCGGGCCGGAGGAGATCGCCCGCGGCCGCGACATGCACTGGCTGCGCATCGACACCTACGACCCCGGCCCGGCCGAGGCGCCGCGCCCCGGCTTCCAGCCCGTGCCCTGCATGCACTGCGAAACCGCGCCCTGCGAGCCCGTGTGTCCCGTGGCCGCTTCCGTGCACGACGCGGAAGGGCTGAACGTGCAGGTCTACAACCGCTGCATCGGCACCCGCTTCTGCCAGGCCAACTGTCCCTACAAGGTCCGCCACTTCAACTTCCGCGGCTACGCCGACGGGCAGGAATACGCGAACCAGGGCGCCCCCGTGCTGGCGGCGCAGCGCAACCCGGAAGTCACCGTCCGCGCCCGCGGCGTGATGGAGAAGTGCACCTACTGCACGCAGCGCATCTCCGCCGCCCGCCGCGCCGCGGAGCGCGAGCACCGCGAGCTGCGCGAGGGCGAGGTGAACACCGCCTGCGCCGCCGCCTGCCCGTCGCGCGCCATCGCCTTCGGCGACCTCCGGCGCGACGGTTCCGCCGTCTCTGCCTGGCGGCAGGAGCCCGGGCACTACGCGCTGCTCGGCCATCTCGGCACCCGGCCGCGCACCACCTACCTGGCCGAGGTCCGCAACCCCAACCCCGCGCTGGACGAGGGGGACGCGTGAGCGACCCGGCGCGCGGGCTGCTGCCGGACGGGGCCACCTACGGCTCGCTGGTGGGCACGGTGGCGGACCCGCTGCTGCGGCGGCGGGTGGGGCGGTTCTACTGGTTCGCCCTCGGCACCGGGGTGCTGGGCACGCTGCTGATGCTGGTCTCCATCACCTGGCTGTTTATCGAGGGCGTCGGCATCTGGGGCGTCAACACGGGCATCGTCTGGGGCTTCGCCATCGCCAATTTCGTGTGGTGGCTGGGCATCGGCCATGCCGGCACCTTCATCTCCGCCGCGCTGCTGCTGACGCGGCAGCCCTGGCGCGCCGCCATCAACCGCTTCGCCGAGGTGATGACGCTGTTCGCCGGCGCCATCGCCGGGCTGTTCCCCATCCTGCATCTCGGCCGGCCCTACCGCGCCTACTGGATCCTGCCCTACCCCAACACGATGGACCTTTGGCCGCAGTGGCGCTCGGCGCTGGTGTGGGACGCGGCGGCGATCTCGACCTACCTGATCTTCTCGCTGCTGTTCTGGTTCATCGGCCTGGTGCCCGACCTCGCCACGCTGCGCGACCGGGCGCCGTCCCGCGCGGGGCAGGTGGTCTACGGCGTCCTCGCCCTGGGCTGGCGCGGCTCGGCGCGGCACTGGCACCTGCACGACGTGCTGTACCGCACCATGGCGGCGATGGCGCTGCCGCTGGTGGTGTCCGTGCACAGCGTGGTGGGCATGGATTTCGCCGCCAGCCTGATGCCGGGCTGGCAGGAAACCATCTTCCCGCCCTACTTCGTGGCCGGCGCGCTGTTTTCCGGCTTCGGCATGTGCATCGTGGTGGCGGCGCTGATGCGCAGCGGCCTGGGCCTGCAGGAGGTCATCACCCACCGGCATTTCGAGGTGATGGCCAAGATCATCCTGGCCGGCTCGCTCACCCTCGGCCTGTCCTACGGCACGGAATGGTTCAACGCCTGGTATGCCGGCGACCACGTGGAGCGCGAGCACGTCCGCTACCTGTTCACCGGCGACTACGCGCCGCTCTACGTCCTGCTGCTGTTCTGCAACCTCGTGGCGCCGCAGCTGCTCTGGCTGCCGCGGGCGCGGCGCAGCATCCCCACCGTGGTGATCGTCACGCTGGTGCTGAACCTCGGCATGTGGCTGGAACGCATCCTGATCATCTGGAACACGCTGTCGCACGGCCACCTGCCCAGCACCTGGTCAGTGTTCCACCCGACCTTCTGGGACTGGAGCCTGCTGGCCGGCTCGATCGGCTTCTTCCTGCTGCTGTTCCTGGGCTTCGCCCGCCTCCTGCCGGTGATCGCCATGCACGACCTGGGCAAGCTGCTGCACGAGCGGGAGCGCGGCTCGTGACCGCGCCGCCGCCGCCCCTGGTGCTGGCCGAGTTCCGCGACCCCGACACGCTGATCGCCGCGGCGCGCCGGGCGCGCGAGGCCGGGCTGCGCGGGCTGGACGCGCATACCCCCTTCGCGGTGGAAGGGCTGGCCGCGGCGCTGGACCTGCCGACGCCGCCGCTGCGCCGGATCATGCTGCTGGCGGGGCTGGCGGCGGCGGGCTTCGTCTACGCCCTGTGCTGGTACAGCGCAGTGATCGACTACCCGCTGGTGCTCGGCAGCCGGCCGCTGCATTCCTGGCCGGTCTTCCTGGTGCTGAGCTTCGAGGCCGGGGTGCTCGGCGCCACGCTGGCGGGGATCGCCGGGCTGTTCGTTTCCGCCGGGCTGCCGCGGTTGAACCACCCGGTGTTCGACGGGCGCGGCTTCGACCGCGCCAGCCAGGACCGCTTCTTCCTGGCCGTGTCCGACCCCGAGGCCGATCCGGCGCGGCTGGAGGCCATCCTGGACGGGCTGGCCCCGCTCTCCGTGCGGGCGGTGGCGACGTGACGCGGCGCGCGCCCTGGCTGCTGCTGCCGCTGGCCCTCGCGGGCTGCCGGCTGGAAATGACGCAGCAGCGCCGCATGGACACCTACGAGCCGACGGCCGTCTGGCCCGACGGCACCACCGCCCGCCCGATCCCCGCCGGCACGGTGGCGCGCGGCGCGCTGGATCGGGCGCGCGCGCTGGAGGAGCCGCCCGCGGTGACGCCGGCGCTGCTGGCGCGCGGGCAGCAACGCTTCGCCGTGAACTGCGTGCCCTGCCACGGCGCGGCCGGCGACGGCGACGGCATGATCGTGCGGCGCGGCTTCCCGCCGCCGCCCTCCTTTCACACGCAGCGCCTGCGCTCGGCCCCGGCGCGCCACGTCGTGGACGTCATCACCGACGGCTACGGCGTGATGTATTCCTACGCGGCGCGCGTGGCGCCGGCGGATCGCTGGGCCATCGCCGCCTATGTCCGCGCGCTGCAGCTGTCGCGCCACGCGGTGCTGGCGGAAGCGCCGGACGCCGCGGAGCACCTGCCCCCGTGAGCGCCGCGCCGGAGAACGCCCGCCCGATGCCCTGGCTGCGGCAGCGGGCCGGGCGCGCTGCCCTGCTGGGCGCCGCCGCGACGGCCCTGCTGGGCGGCTGGGCGCTGGTCTCGCCCGGCAGCCCGGGCGCCGGCTGGCTGATCGGGCTGTTCTTCTGGCTGACGGTGGCGCTGGGCACGCTGCTGCTGCTGGAGGTGCACGCGCTGACTGGCGGCCGCTGGGGCGACGCGCTGCGCCCGGCGCTGCTGCCCGCCGCCACCAGCCTGCCGGCGTTCCTGCTGCTCGTGCTGCCGCTGCTGCTGGCGCTGCCGGCGGTCTATCCCTGGGTGCGGGGCGGCGCGGCGGACACGATGCACGGGGACGTGGCGCGGCTCTGGCTCAACCCGCTGGGCTTTTCCCTGCGCGCGCTGCTGCTCCTCCTGGGCTGGTCGGCGGTGGCGCTGCTGCTGGTGCGGCTGCGCGGCGGCGGCTGGCGCACGGGGATCGGCGCGATCGGGCTGGTGTTCCACATCGCCGCCACCACGCTGCTCGGGCTGGACTGGCTGCTGTCGCTGGACCCGCATTTCCGCTCCACCGCCTTCGGGCTGGCGGTGGCGGGGATGCAGCTGCTGGCCGGGCTGGCCTGGGCCGCGATCCTGCGGCCGGAACCGCAGGGCGACAACCAGCCGGGCCGCGCCGGCGACCTGGCGGCGCTGCTGATCGCGGCCGCCCTGGCGGTGCTGTATCTCGGCTTCGCGCAGTACCTCGTGGCCTGGTACGGCAACCTGCCGGAAAAGGCGGCCTGGTTCCTGGCGCGCGGCGGCTGGGGCTGGACGGGGGTGCAGGCGGGGTCCGTGGTGCTGGCCTCCCTCCTGCCGATCGGCCTGCTGCTGCGCCGACGCGTCCGGCGCAGCCCGGTGGCCCTGGCCAAGCTGGGGCCCTGGGTGCTGCTGGGGCTGCTGCTGCACCTGGTCTGGATCGTGGCGCCGGTGTTCGGCTGGGGCGCGGTGCTGGCGGGGGGGCTGGGCGTGCTGGCGGTGGGCGGGCTCTGGGTCGGCCTCGCCTACGGGCCGCTCACCGCCTGGGCGCTGGGCGGAAACGGCGCGACGGAACCGCCGGGGGAGGCGTCGCATGCCGGGTGACGTGGGGCTGCGGGCGCGGCGGCAGCGGATCGAGATCCGCGCAGGGACAGTGCTGGGTGTCGGCTTCGGCACGGCCGCGCTGCTCGCGGTGACGCTGGGCGGGGTCTACGGCTATTTCCACTGGGCCGGGGTGCGGACCGACATCCCGCGCCCGGCCCGCTTCCCCGAGCCGCGGGTGCAGAGCGACCCGGCCGGCGACCTGCGCGACCTGCAGGCGGCGCAGCGCGCGCAGCTGGAGGGCTACGCCTGGGTGGACCGCGAGCGCGGCCTGATCCGCATCCCCGTGGCGCGGGCCATGGCGATCCTGGCGGCGCGCGGCGAGGCCGCCCTGGCGCCGCTGGAAGCACCCGACCCCGCCGTGCCGATGCCGGTGCGCCCCGAGGCCGCGCGCCGGGCGGAGGGCGGACGGTGAGGCGGCCGCTGCTCCCCCTGCTGGCGGCGCTGCTCCTCTTCGCGGCCCCCGCCGCCCGCGCCGCGCTGACGCCGGCCGAGCTGGCCGCGGTGGAGCTGGCCCCGCCGCCCGGCGCGGCGCTGCCCCCGGCCCTGCCCCTGGTGGACGCGACCGGCCGCGCCGCGACGCCGGCCCAGGCCATGGCCGGGCGGCCCGCCGTGCTGGTGCTGGCCGACTTCACCTGCGTCACGCTCTGCGGCACGGCGCTGGCCATGGCGGCCGCCTCGCTGGAGGAAACCCGGCTGCGGCCGGGGGCGGACTACCACCTGCTGGTGCTGGGGCTGGACCCGCGCGACGGCCCGGCCGAGGCGGCGGCGATGCGCGGCGCGCAGCTCGGCCGCTCGCCGCTGGCCGCCGCGGCGGTGTTCCTGACCGGCGACGCCGCCACCCTGGAGGCGGCGCAGGCGGCGATCGGCTACCGCGCCCGCTACGACGCGGAGCACGACCAGTACGCCCATCCGCTCGGCGCCCTGGTGCTGACCGCGGACGGGCGGGTGTCGCGCGTGCTGGGCGGGCTGCAGCTGGACCCCGACGCGCTGCGCCTCGCGCTGGTGGAAGCTTCCGCCGGCACGCTGGGCAGCCTGGGCGAGCGGCTGCGGCTGCTGTGCTACGGCTTCGACCCGGCGCACGGCGTCCTCAACGGGCTGGTCAAGCGCGCCCTGGCGGCGGGCACCCTGGTCACGCTGCTGGCGCTGGGCGCCTTCCTGCTGCTGCTGTCGCGGCGGCGGGAGCGGCGGGCGTGATCCGCTTCTGGCCCGAGGCCGCCTCCGACACGGCGGTGCAGGTGGACAGCGTCGTGCTGCTGCTGCTGGCGGTGTCCGGCGCCATCCTGCTGCTGGTGCTGGCGCTGGTGCTGGGCTTCGCCATCCGCTACCGCCGCGGCTCCGCCGCCCCGCGCGGCGAGCTGCCCGAGCTGCTCAAGAAGGAGGTCGAGGTCGGCTGGACCTTCGCCATCCTGCTGCTGGCGCTGTTCATCTTCTCCTGGGCCAGCGTCACCGAGCTGGGCGCCCTCCGCCCCGACCCCGAGGCGATCGAGATCCACGTGGTCGCCAAGCAGTGGATGTGGAAAACGCAGCACCCCAACGGCGCGCGCGAGATCGACGCGCTGCACGTCCCCCGCGGCGAAACGGTGCGGCTGCTGATGACCTCGCAGGACGTGATCCATTCCTTCTTCGTGCCGGCCTTCCGCATCAAGCAGGACGTACTGCCCGGCCGCATCACCAGCCTGCAGTTCCGCGCCACCGCCGTCGGCGAATACCCGCTCTTCTGCGCCGAATACTGCGGCACGCTGCACGCCCGCATGGGCGGCACCGTCACGGTGATGGAGCCGGAGGACTACGCCCGCTGGCTGGCCGCCCAGCCGGAGGGCGACGACCTCGGGCGCGAAGGGGCGGCGCTGTTCGTCTCCCTGGGCTGCGCCGGCTGCCACAACGGCTCCACCGTCGTGCGGGCGCCGGGCCTGGCGGGCGTCTACGGCCGCGACGTGAACCTGGCCGACGGCCGCGTGGTGCGCGCCGACGAGGCCTATCTCCGCGATTCCATCCTGCAGCCGCGCCGCGACGTGGTGGCGGGCTTCGAGCCGCTGATGCCCTCCTTCGCCGGGCTGGTCGGCGAGGACGAGCTGCAGCGCCTCGTGGCCTATCTCCGCTCCCTGCGCGAGGGAGGCTCCCCGTGAGCGACATGGCCGCCGGGCGCGCGCCCCCGCTGGACGCACCATCCCTGGACGCGCCGCGCGGCGACGCCAGCTACCTGACCGCGGAACCCGGGCTGCTGTCCTGGTTCCTGACCACCGACCACAAGCGCATCGCGCTGCTCTACGCCGCGACGCTGACGGTGTTCTTCTTTATCGGCGGCGCGGCGGCGGTGGCGATCCGCTGGGAATTGTTCACCCCGCGCGCCGACCTGCTGTCGGCCGACGGCTACAACCGCATGTTCACCCTGCACGGCACGGTGATGGTGTGGTTCTTCCTGGTGCCGTCGATCCCCACCACCTTCGGCAACTTCCTGCTGCCGCTGATGATCGGCGCCCGCGACCTGGCCTTTCCGCGGCTGAACCTGCTCTCCTGGTACCTGTACGTCGGCGCCGGCGCCCTGCTGGTCTTCGCTCTGGTGGCGGGCGGGGTGGACACCGGCTGGACCTTCTACACGCCCTTCTCCACCGCCTATTCTAATTCCTACGTGATGCTGGCGGCGCTGGCCGTGGTGCTGGTGGGATTCTCCTCCATCGCCACGGGGGTGAACTTCATCGCCACCGTGCACCTGCTGCGCGCCCCGGGGATGGACTGGTTCCGCCTGCCGCTGCTGGTCTGGGCGGTCTACGGCACCTCCCTGGTGATGGTGCTGGCGACGCCGGTGCTGACCGCGGTGCTGCTGCTGGTGGTGGCCGAGCGCGGCTTCGGCCTGCCGGTCTTCGACCCCGCCCGCGGCGGCGACCCGCTGCTGTTCCAGCACCTGTTCTGGTTCTACTCGCACCCCGCCGTGTACATCATGATCCTGCCCTCCTTCGGCGTGATCAGCGAGATCGTCACCTGCTTCTCGCGCCGCCAGGTCTTCGGCTACACCTTCATGGTCTACGCAATCCTGTGGATCTGCCTGGTGGGCTTCCTGGTCTGGGGCCACCACATGTTCGTGTCGGGCCAGTCGCTCTACGTCAGCCTCGCCTTCTCCTTCCTGAGCTTCGTGATCGCCGTGCCCTCGGCCATCAAGGTGTTCAACTGGACCTTCACGCTGTACCGCGGCCAGATCACCTTCGCCGCGCCGATGCTCTACGCGCTGGGCTTCATCGGGCTGTTCACGATCGGCGGGCTGACCGGGCTGTTCCTGGCCTCCATCCCGATCGACGTGCACGTCACCGACACCTACTATGTCGTGGCGCATTTCCACTTCATCATGGTGGGCGGCGCGGTGTCGGCCTTCTACGGCGGGCTGCACTTCTGGTGGCCCAAGGTCACCGGCCGGATGCCCCCCGACGCCTGGGCGCGCTTCGCCGCGATCCTGATGTTCTTCGGCTTCTCCTTCACCTTCTTTCCCATGTTCATCATGGGCTTCCTGGGCATGCCGCGGCGCTACCAGATCTACCCGCAGGAATTCCAGGTCTGGCACGTGCTGTCCTCGGCGGGCGCGGTGCTGCTGGCGGCGGCCTACCTGCTGCCGATGGGCTACCTGGCCTGGTCGCTGATCTGGGGCCGGCGCGCGCCCGAGGACCCCTGGGACGCCACGGGGCTGGAATGGCGCACCGCCTCGCCGCCGCCGCGCGACAACTTCCGCTCGCCGCCGGTGGTGGACACCGGCCCCTACGCCTACCACGACGACGTGGAGGGCCCGCGCCACGACGTGCGCGCGCCGCACCGCAACCAGGGCCGCGAAACGTGAGCGGCGCGCTGCGCGAGCCCTGGGGCAGCCTGCGCCGGCAGCGCGAGGCGGCCTCCTTCGGCACCTGGGTCTTCCTGGGCAGCGAGGCGCTGCTCTTCGCCGGGCTGATCCTGGCCTTCGCCTTCAACCGCGCCCTGCACCCCGAGGCCTTCGCCGCGGCGGGGCACGAGACCAACCTCGTCTTCGGCATGGCCAACACGCTGGTGCTGCTGACCAGCAGCCTCGCGGCGGCGGTGGCGGCGGAAGCCGCCCGCGCCCGGCTGCGGACGCTGGCGCTGCGGGCGCTGGGGCTGACGATCCTGCTCGGCTTCCTGTTCCTGGCCATCAAGGGCTTTGAGTGGCGCGAGGATGTCCGCGAGCACCTGTTTCCCGGCCAGGGCTTCAGGCTGGAACAGCCGGAAGCGCAGATCTTCTTCGCCCTGTACTGGATCACCACGGCGCTGCACGGGCTGCACCTGTGCGGCGGCCTGGGCGCGCTGGGCTGGCTGTTCTGGCAGGCCTGGCGCGGCACCCGGCCGCTGGAAAGCCCGGCCTTCGAGGCGGCGGCGCTGTACTGGCACCTCGTGGACGTGGTCTGGGTGTTCCTGTTCCCGCTGCTCTACCTCGGGGGGCGGGTGTGACCGGGCTGGGCGAGGACCTGCCGCGCGACGCCCGCACCATCCTGCGCCGCGGCCTGCTGGTCTGGGGCGCGCTGGTGGTCCTGGCGGCGGCCACGGTGCTGCTGGCCTTCGTGCCGCTGGGCCGGCTCAACATGGCCGCCAGCCTGGGCATCGCCGCGGCCAAGGCGCTGCTGATCGCGCTGTTCTTCATGAACCTGCGCCGCCCCGACCCGCTGCTGCGGCTGGCCGGCTTCGCGTCGCTGCTGTGGATCGGCTTCCTGTTCGCGCTGACCTTCGCCGATCAGCTGACCCGCGCCCCCGTGACCCAGCCCGGCACGGTCACGCCCCGCACCTTGTCCTCCGGGCCCGGCACCGGCCAGCGCCAGTTCTGATCGGCCGGGCGGTTCCGGGTGGCCGTGCCGGCCAGGGGGGCGTCGCCCCCTGGCCACGGTCGGGCCGCCGAGCCCGGCGGCCCCCCCCGCGGATCAGTGCGCCCCGGGCGTCGCCGCCGGGGGCTCCGAGGCGGCCGGCGGGAAGGGGTACTGGCCCGGCTGGGTTTCCACGGTGATCCAGCGCAGGTCGGTGAACTCGGCGATCCCCGCGCGCCCGCCGAAGCGGCCGTAGCCGGACGCCTTCACGCCGCCGAAGGGCATCTGCGCCTCGTCGTGCACGGTGGGGCCGTTGACGTGGCAGATGCCGCTCTCGATGCGCCGGGCCAGGGCGATGCCGCGCGCCACGTCGCGGGTGAAGATCGCCGCCGACAACCCGTATTCCGTGTCGTTGGCCACCTGCACGGCCTCCTCCGCGTCGCGCACGCGGATCATGGACACCACGGGCCCGAAGGACTCCTCGTTGTAGATCTCCATGTCGGGGGTCACGCGGTCCAGGATGGAGGCCGGCATCACCGTGCCCTGGCGCGGGCCGCCGCCCAGCAGCACCGCGCCCTTGGCGGTGGCGTCGGCGATCAGCCGGTCCACCTTGGCCGCCGCCGCCTCATCGACCACCGAGCCGAGGAACACGTTGCCGGAACGCGGGTCGCCCACCGGCAGCTTCGCCACGAAGGCGGCGAGGCGGCGGCCGAACTCCTCGGCGATGCCCTCCACCACCACCAGCCGCTCGGTGGACATGCAGATCTGGCCCTGGTTCATGAAGGCGCCGAAGGTCGCGGCCTTCACCGCCTCGTCGAGGTCGGCATCCTCCAGCACGATCATCGGCGCCTTGCCGCCCAGTTCCAGCAGCACCGGCTTCAGGTGCTCCGCCGCCAGCTTGGCGATGATGCGGCCGACCTTGGTAGAGCCGGTGAAGTTGATCCGCTTGACCGCCTTGTGCGCCACCAGCGCTTCCACCACCGCCGGCGCGTCGGCCGCGGAATGCGTCACCACGTTCAGCACGCCCGGCGGCAGCCCGGCCTCGCGCAGCACCTGGCCGATCAGCCGGTGCGTGGCGGGGCAGGTTTCCGACGCCTTCAGCACCACCGTGTTGCCGCAGGCCAGCGGCAGCGCCAGGGCGCGCACGCCCAGGATCACCGGCGCGTTCCAGGGCGCCATGCCCAGCACCACGCCGGCGGGCTGGCGGATCGCCATGGCCAGGCAGCCCGGCTTGTCGGAGGGGATGACCTCGCCGGTGGTCTGGGTGGTCATCGCCGCCGCCTCGCGCAGCATCCCGGCCGCGAGGTGGACGTTGAACCCGGCCCAGCCGGCGGTGGCGCCGATCTCCTCGGCCATCAGGCGGATGAACTCGGGCGTCCGGGCGTCCAGCCCGTCCGCGGCCTTGAGCAGCAGCGCCCGGCGCGCGTTGGGGCCCAGCGCGGCCCAGGCGGGAAAGGCCGCCGCCGCGGCATCCGCCGCCGCCACCGCGTCCGCCACCGTGGCCGCGGCGGCGCGGCTCGCGACCTCGCCGGTCACGGGGTTGCGCCGCTCGAAAGTGGCGTTGCCCGTGGCGGGCAGGTCCCGTTCGCCGATCAGCAGGGCGACGTCCAGCATGGTGCTTCTCCCGTTCCGCGCCTTGATCGGCGCTTGGTGGCCTCCGGGTGGCAGGGCAGCGCCGCGGGGTCCCGGCGCATCGCCCGCCCCCGCGCTCGCCGTGCCCTGCCGCCCGCCCAGGACCGGGCGGCCGCAGGGCCGGCCCTCGCCCGCCACCCCGATCCGGGCGGCCGACGGCGTCGGCCGGGCCCGGAGTTCCCATATCCGATAGCGGAAAACCCCGCCCCTGGGCAGCGGGCCAGGAGCGGCCGGAGGCAGCCGTTGCCGAAAATTCGCCGCCGCCGCCGGAACTCGTCCCTCTGGGCGCCGGGCCTGCCTTTCCCGGCCGGCATCGGGTGGAGCCCGCCGGAACCGCGCCCCCGAACCGCGCTTCCGGGATCACGCGCCCAGGACCGGACCTCCGGCACCACGCCGGTCGCCGCCCGTCGAGCCGGCTCCCGCTCTCCGGCAGTTCCCCACGGGGCACCCCTCGCCCCCCGGCAGCAGGTCGCCTCCCCTGCCCGGCCACGGCTGTTCCGCTCCGCCCCGGGCCGCGTAGAATCGCCCGGCAGCAGCGCGGCGCCGGGCCGCGCCGCATCGGGAAGAAACCGCATGTCGCCGGTGGGGCAGCTCGAGTTCATCCTGTGCCTGATGCTGGCGGTGCTGGCGCTGGCCCTCGTGGCGCGCCGCCTCGACCTGCCGCCGGCCGCGGCCTTTATCCTCGGCGGCGGCGTGCTGGCGCTGGTGCCGGGCGTGCCGGCGCTGGAGCTGAACCCGGAACTGGTGCTGGTGCTGTTCCTGCCGCCCCTGCTGATGAGCGGCGCCTATTTCACCGTGTGGCGGGAATTCCGCGCCAACGTCGCCGGCATCCTGCTGCTGGCGGTGGGCGCCGTGGTGTTCACCACCCTGCTGGTGGGGGTCGTCACGCACTGGCTGCTGCCCGGCCTGCCCTGGGCGGTGTGCTTCGCGCTGGGCGCCATCGTGTCGCCGCCGGATGCCGTGGCGGCGGAAGCGGTGCTGGAACGGTTGCAGCTGCCCTCCCGCGTCACCGCGCTGCTGCAGGGCGAGAGCCTGCTGAACGACGCCGCCGGGCTGGTGCTGTTCCGCTTCGCCGTAGCCGCGGCGCTGACCGGCAGCTTCAGCATCGGGGACGGGGCGGTCACCTTCGGGCTGCTGGCGGTGGGCGGCGTCGCGGTGGGCCTCGCCGTGGGCTGGGTGGGCATGGCCGTGCTGCGCCGGCTGGATGACACCCAGCTCGCCATCACCACCACGCTGCTGCTGCCCTGGGCCTCCTATATCGGCGGCGAGCACCTGCACGTCTCCGGCGTGCTGGCCACCGTGGCCTGCGGCATGCTGCTGGGCTGGCACCAGCACGCCGACCTTTCAGCCGGCACGCGCATCCGCGCCCATGCCTTCTGGCAGGTGCTGGTGTTTATCCTGGAATCCCTGGTGTTCATCCTGATCGGCCTGTCGCTGCGCGGCGTGCTGTCGCGGCTGGGCAGCGCCGCGGAGGCCACGGAAGCGCTGCTGCTGCCGGTGGCCGCGGTGGTCGCCACCGTGATCCTGTCGCGCTTCGTCTGGGTCTTCGGCTCGGACCTGCTGCGGCGGCTGTTCCGGCGCTGGCGTCCGGGCTCCGGCCCCGCCCCCTCCTTTGCCGTGGCCACCGTCATGAGCTGGGCCGGCATGCGCGGCGTGGTCAGCCTGGCCGCGGCCCTGGCCCTGCCGGAGGAGCTGCCCGGCCGCGACTTCGTGCTGGTGGCGACCTTCGGCGTGATCCTGGTCACGGTGCTGGTGCAGGGCGGCACGCTGGGCCCGCTGATCCGCCGCCTGGGCCTGGACGGTGCCGAGGAGCGCGACCCGAGCCAGCTGCCGGAGGAGGTCGCCTGGTCGCGCGTGGCGCAGGCACAGCTGGCGGTGGTGGCCGCGGCCTCACGGCAGGAGGACGGCACCGAGCGGCACCCGCGGCTGCTGGAACAATACGGCTACCGGGCGCGCATCTCCGTCAACTATGCCGCGAACCGGGACATCTACCGGCCAGACGAGATCGCGCATTTCACGGTGGTGCTGCAGGCCATCCAGGCCGGGCGGGCCGAGATCCTGCGCATGCACCGCGCCGGCGAGATCCACGACCACGTGCTGGCCGCGCTGGAACAGGAGCTCGACCTGCAGCAGATGGTGGCCGAGCTGTCGCGCGGCTGAACGGACGGCGTCCCCCCGGTTACGGGGCCGGTCACGCCCGCAGCGGCACCGTGCCGGCGGCAGCGGCCGCGTCGCCCTCCTGCCCGGTCATCACCATATGCGCCAGCGTGTCGGCATCCAGCCCCGCGGTGGGGCGGTCGATCACCTTGCGGCCGCTCTTCAGGATCGCCACCCGCGTCGCCACGGCACAGACATCGGCCATGTTGTGGCTGACCAGCAGCACGGCGCGGCCTTCCGCGTGCAGCCGCCGGATCAGCTGCAGCACCACCGCGGTTTCCTTCACCCCCAGCGCGGCGGTGGGCTCGTCCAGGATGATTAGCCCGGCCTGCCAGCGCAGCGCGCGGGCCAGGGCCACGGCCTGCCGCTGCCCGCCGGACAGCCGCTCCACCGGCGTCGCCATCTCCGTCACCGCGGCGCCCAGGCGGCCCATGAAGCCCGCCGCCTCGCGCGTCATGCGGCGCTTGTCCAGCAGCCGTAGGACGCCCAGGCCCCGCGTCAGCTCGCTGCCCAGGAAGATGTTCTGCGCGATCGACATGCGCGGCGCGAGCGCCAGGTCCTGGTAGATGGTGGCGATGCCCTGCCGCAGCGCATCCTCCGGCGAGCGCAGCACCAGCGGCGCGCCGCGCCACAGCAGCGTGCCGCCCGTGGGCGGATGCGCGCCGGCGATCACCTTCACCAGGCTCGACTTGCCGGCGCCGTTGTCGCCGCACAGCGCCAGCACCTCGCCCGCGCGGATCTCCAGGTCGACCCCGCGCACGGCCTGCACCGCGCCATAGGCGCGCTGGATGCCGTGCAGCGAGAGCAGCGGCGCTTCGCTCACGGGTTCAGGTATTGCCGGACGTTGTTGGCGTCCACCAGCGCCGCATCCAGCAGCATGTAGGGCCCCGCATTGACGCTGGCGGGCGGCTGCTTGCGCACCGCCACCGCCTCCACCGCCGCCACGGCGCGGCGGCCCATCTCCTCGAAGGGAATGGCCACCGTGGCCATCAGCGTGGATTCCGGGTCGGCGATGCGGCGATAGGTTTCGGCGCCGCCGTCGATGGACACCACCGGCACTTGGCCCTTCTTCATCCCCTGCGCCTGCAACAGGTCGTCGATGATGTAGGCCTGCCCGTCGAAGGAGGCCCAGAGCCCCTGAAAGCGCCCGCGATGGCGCAGCAGCAGCGCCTGCATCCCCGCCCGCACGTCGTCCTGCCAGCTGGCGGTGCGCGCCATGCTGTGGCTGCCCAGCACGGAAACCGCCTGGTTCTCCGACAACACGGCGTCCAGCATCTTGCCGCGGATGCGCGTGCCGACATTGCCGTCGAAGCGCTCCGTGAGGATGGCACCGCGGTAGTTCATCCGCCCCAGCAGCCACAGCGCCGCCTGCGCGCCCACCTGGTACTCATTCACGGCGACGTCGAACAGCGTGTGCGGCGAGGTGCCGGACATCACCGTGACCACCGGGATGCCAGCGGCCCTGGCAGCCTCGAACTGCGCGTCCGCCTCGGTGGGCTTGCCCATGCAGACGATGATGGCGCCGGGCTTGCGCTGCACCAGCGCGCCGAACTGCTCGGCATGCTTGGGCAGCGAGCCTTCGGAGTTGAGCAGCGACACGTTCCAGCCCTTCTCGCGCGCCGCCGCAGCCGCGGCATTGGCCGCGCGCGCATGGGTTTCCGAGGACATCTGGAAGCCGATCACGGCGAGGCTGAATTCCTGCGCCGCCGCCCGCCGCGTGGCGAGGGTGGCCGCCGCCAGCGTGGCGGTGATGGCGAAGTCGCGTCTGGACAGCATGAAACCGTTCCCTCGATTCAGGTGGCGTTGCCGAAATTCAGCGTCTTGGTGAAGGCGGTGCGCCGCATCGCGGTGGCCGACAGCGCCACCGAGCCGAGGATGATGCAGCCCAGCACGATGTCCTGCGTGTAGTAGGGCGCGTCCAGCAGCACGAGCCCGTTGCCCAGCGCCTTGAGCGTGAAGGCCGCGATCAGCGTGCCGCCGATATTGGGCCGCCCCGGCTCGATCATGGTCATGCCCAGCAGCACCGCCGCGATGGCGTAGAGGAACAGGTCGTTGGCCATGCCCGGCGCCGCCGAGGACAGGCTGGCGGCCAGCAGCACCGCCGTCACGCCGGCCAGCAGCCCGGCCAGCCCCAGCCCCAGCCGCTTCATCCGGCCAGTGCGGATGCCGGCCAGCCGCGCCGCCTCCTCCGCCTCGCCGGTGGCCAGCATGTGCAGCCCGGTGCGGGTGGATTTCAGCAGGATCGCCGCCGCCCCGGCCACGAGCAGCAGCCACCACACCAGGTTCGGCACGCCCAAAAGGCTGCCGCGTGCCAGCCCGGTGAAGTCGCGCGGCCAGCGGCCCACAAAGGCCACGCCCTGGGTGATGGCGAAGCCCGTGCCCTTGGCGATGGCCGCGGTGCCCAGCGTCGCGATCAGCGAGGGCACCTTGAGCAGCGTCACCGCCGCCCCGTTCAGCAGCCCCGCCAGCAACCCCGTGCCCAGGCCCGCCGCCACGGCCAGCGCCGGTGCTGCGCCGCCCTGGATCAGCGCCCCCGTCACCACCGCGGCGAGGCTCGCCACCTCGGCGATCGACAGGTCCAGCTCCGCTGTGGCCAGCGCCAGCGCGAAGCCCACCGCGATGATCGCCAGGAAGCTGGTGTCTTGCAGGATGCCGGCGAGGTTGGCCGGCGTGGCGAAGTTCGGCGCCGACACGGCAAAGAACAGCAGCACCAGCAGCCCGGCGATCGCCGTCCCGAACCGTTGCAGCACCCGCCGCATGCGCATCCCTTTGCCGAAACCCCGTGCGCCTTCACCGCATCAATTCGGCGAGGGGTCAAGCCTCGGCGGCGTGCGCAGCGCGGCCAGCGCCGGGGCCAGCGGGCGGGCCGCCGCCACCGCCGCGGTCCAGGCGGCAAACAGCGGCGCGTAGGCCGCGTGGCGCACCGGGTCGGGCGCGTGCCGCCGCGCCACCCGCACCAGCACCGCCTGCGCCGCGGCGAGGTCCGGAAAGGCACCCAGCCCCGTCCAGGCCACGGCGGCAGCGCCCAGCAGCCCGGGCTCCGCCGCCTCCCCCACGATCACCGGGCGGCCGCAGAGATCGGCCTTGATGCCGCACCAGGCGGGGTTGCCAGCCCCGCCGCCGCCGATGCGGATTTCCGCCACCCGCTGTCCCAGCGCCGCTTCCGCCCGTTCCAGCACCGTGCGGTTGAGGCAGGCGAGGCCTTCCAGTACCGCGAAGGCCAGGTCGGTCGGCCCGTGCCGCCGGTTGAGCCCGAGAAAGGCGCCGCGCAGCGCCGGGTCCCAGAAGGGCGTGCGCTCGCCCTGCAGGAAGGGCAGGAAGATCGCCGGCGCCGCGTCGCGCGGGCCCGCCAGCAGCCGGTCCAGCGCCGCGCCCGCATCCGGCCCGGCCGCCGCCGCGGCGTCTCGCCCACCCGCCCCCGCCAGAAGGTCCAGCACCCAGGCGATGCCGTCGCCGCCGGACTGGCTGGGCCCGCCGAGCTGCTGTGCCCGCTCGCCCCAGTCCACGCTGGGCAGGCCGGGCGCGACGGCCGCCTCGGCGCCGATCACGCCGAAGACCTCGGTGGTGCCGGCGATGTTGTAGGCCAGCCCCGGCCGCATCGCGCCCAGCCCGACCACGGCCGCCCAGGTGTCGTTGGAGAGGGAGAACACGGCCCGTCCGGCCAGCTGTCCCAGCGCGCCGGGCAGCCCCTCCCGCACCGTGCCGAGCTGCGCCGTGGGCAACAGTTCCGGCACCACCACCCCGGCGCCGAGGCCGAGGCGATCCAGCAACCGGCCCCCGCGCGTGTCGGGGGCCGCCGCCGCGGCCAGCCGGGCGCCCGAGACGCGGTCCGTGGCCATCCGGCCGGTCAGCCGGAAATTCAGGAAATCCTTGGGGTCCAGCACGGCGCCGAGGCGGCCGAAGCGTTCCGGCTCCCGCTCCCGCAGCCAGGCGAGGCGGGCGGCAGGGTGGAAGGCGTTCAGCTGCGCGGTTTCCGGCCAGTCCGCCGGCAAGGTCGCCGCCAGCGCTTCGGCCACCCCGGCGGCGCGGCGGTCGGCCCAGGTGATGGCCGGGCGCAGCACCCGCCCGTCGCGGTCCAGGAAAACCTGCGTGCGGGTGATGCCGCAGATCGCCACCGCCCGCACCGCCTCGAAGGCTGCGCCCGCCGCGTCCTCCAGCACCCGCGCCGCGTCCTGCAGCAGCCGCCACCAGTCTTCCGGGTCGATCTCGGAACGCTCACCTTCCACCGGCAGGCGGGCGGGCGCCTGGTGCTGCCAGCGGACATGGCCGGCCGCATCCAGCAGGGCGGCGCGGAAGCTGCTGCTGCCGAGGTCGCAGGCGAGAACGAGGCTCATGGCGCCGGGCCGATGTCCTGACCGGAAGGGTGCGGGAAGGCCGGGGGAGTGAACTCCCCCGGCCCCCCTCCTTTTTTCGGGAGCAAGAGAGCCCCGGCGGCCACCGGCGCACCCCAAGACTCCCGAAAACAGAAGGGGGTCCGGGGGAATACCTCCCCCCGGCTTGCTGCTTCCACCCAGTCCGAACAAAGACCCGGCGGTTTCATGCGCGAGTGGCCGACACGGCCAGCCTGGACCAGGTCTAGTCCCGCGGCCTGTCGCTGACCGCCGTGGCGGCAATCTGCCCGGCCAGCCCAGTGCCCTCGCCCAGCCGCACCGTGCCGTCGGGCTGCGGCACCGCCAGCGGCGCCACCTTGACCCGCACCACCCCGGCATTCAGCCCGATGGTGCGCGCGATGCCCGGGCTGAGGTCCAGCAGCCGGTCGCTGCCGGCCATGCCGAGATCCTGCACCTGCACCATGGTGACCTGGCCGTTTTCCAGGTTGGTCACGCGCAGCGTGGTGCCCAGCGGCAGCACGCTGCTGGCCGCCACGGCGCCGGCGGGGTCGAAAGGCGGGCCGTAGGCCAGGCGCTCGCCGGGGGCGCGGTTGGTCATCACCCCCGCCTGCCCTTGCCGCGCCCGGCCGGAATGGTCGCTGCCCGCGCGGCTGGTGACCCGCCCGGGGCGGGTCAGCGTGACCACGGAACCGTCCCGGTCAGGCGGCGCGGCCGCGACGGGGACGCAGAGCGTCGCTGCGCTCAGGCCCAATCCGAACACCACCCGATACCACGCTGTCATCGCTGGAACTCCGATGCGGCGATTCTAGCGGAAACATGGCGGCGATGGGCAGCGATTCGGGCGGATTTCCGGCAACACCCGAGCACGGAATGGTGACGCAGCGGCCCGCCGGAACCGGGCGCGGGATGCCTGACGCCGCTGTGACCCCGCCGCCCCGGCAACCGCGCCGCGACACCGCTCGTTAGCCGACCAAACCCCCGCTGCAATCCGTGACCGGCGCCGGAAGTCGAGGCTTCCGCCCGCGATCCGCACATCCAGCGCAGCCCATCAGGAATCCGCGATGCCCTCGCACACCGACACCCCCGTGGTGGTCATCACCGGCGCGTCCAGCGGCATCGGCCGCGCCACGGCGCAGGCCTTTGCCCGGCGCGGCGCCAACCTCGTTCTCGCCGCGCGCCGCACGGAAATGCTCGAGGAAGCCGTGCGGGAATGCGAGGCGCTGGGCGGCAAGGCGCTGGCCGTGACCACCGACGTGACGGAGGAAGACCAGGTCGAGGTGCTCGGCCGCCGCGCCCTGGACCGCTTCGGCCGCATCGACGTCTGGTTCAACAATGCCGGCGTCGGCGCCTTCGGCCGCCTGGAATCCATCCCGATGGAGGCCTGGCGGCGGGTGATCGAGATCAACCTCTTCGGCTACGTCCACGGCGCCAAGGTCGCGATGCGGCAGTTCCGCGCCCAGGGCCACGGCGTGCTGGTGCAGAACGCCTCCATCGTCGGCCAGACCGCCAAGCCGGACGGCACCGCCTACGCCACCAGCAAATTCGCCATCCGCGGCTTCTCCGAAGCCCTGCGGCAGGAGGTGCTGGACCAGCCGGGCATCCAGATCTGCACCGTGCTGCCCTCGGTGATCGACACGCCCTTCTTCCAGCACGCCGCCAACTACAGCGGCCGCCGCGTGCGCGCGGCCCCGCCCGTCTACACGGCGGAGGAAGTGGCCGATGCCGTGGTGGCGCTGGCCGCGCAGCCGCAGGCCGAGGTGATCGTGGGCGGCTTCGGCAAGCTCGCCGCCGCGCAGAAGCAGCTGGCGCCGGGCTTCACCACTTGGTTCACCGGCCGCGCCCTGCACACCGGCTTCCTGTCGGAGGAACCGAGCGGCGACACCGCCGGCATCCTGTTCGAGCCGACGCATGACGGCCAGGGCGTCGGCGGCGGCTGGCGCGCCAGCCCCGAGAGCGGCGGCGCGGGCCTCGCGGCGGTGACCTCGCTGGCGGCGCTGCCGCTCGACCTGGCGGCGCTGCCCTTCCGCATGGCCGATATCGGCCTGACCGCCACCTTCCGTGCCCTGGAAACCCTGACGCCGCCCGGCCCGCCCGGGCCGGTGTCGAAGTAGCGCGCGCATGGACGGCGCAACGCTGCCGCCCCACCCCGAAGCCGACGCCCCGCCCGCGCAGGGTGGGCCGCGGGGGGCCGAACCGGTTGGCCGAGCGGCGCCCCCGGCCTGCGCCCTGGTGCTGTCGGGCGGCGTCGCCCTGGGCGCCTTCGAGGCCGGGGCCTTCGCGGCCCTGGCCGAGGCGGGCGGCCTCGTCCCGGACTGGCTGGTGGGCACCTCCATCGGAGCGGTGAACGCCGCCATCATCGCCGGCAACCCGCCGGAACGGCGGGTGGAGCGGCTGCGGGGCTTCTGGGACGCGATGGCGGGCGACCCCTTCCCGCTCGCCTCCTTCTGGTTCGGCCCGCCGCCGGCCAGCGGCGCCTGGCGGGACGTCCACAACCAGGCCGCCGCCTGGCAGTCCCTGCTGCTCGGCCGGCCCGGCCTGTTCCAGTCGCGCTTGGCGCCCGGCGCGCTGGCGGGCAAGGTACCGTCGCTGTTCGACCTGCAGCCCCTGCGCGCCCGCCTGCCGGAATGGCTCGACTTCGACCGGCTCAACGGCGCCGGCGCCCCCCGGCTCACCATCCTGGCCACGGAACTCGGCACCGGCGAGCGGGTGGTGTTCGACACGGCGCGCGGCGACCGGATCGGCCCGGACCACCTGCTGGCCTCCTGCGCCCTGCTGCCGCTCTTCTCCCCGGTGGAGGTGGAAGGGCGCCTCCTGGCCGATGGCGGCTTCGCGGCCAACACGGCGCTGGACCTGGTGCTGGACGCGCCCCTTTCCGGCGACCTGACCTGCTTCGCGGTGGAGCTTTTCGCCCGTCACGGCAGCGTGCCGCGAACCCTGCCGGCCGCGCTGGCGCGGGCGGGCGACCTCGCCTTCGGCAACCAGACGCAACGCCTGCTGGAAGGCCGCGGGCAGGCGCAGCGCTGGCGCGCCCTGTTCGGGCGCCTCGCGGCGCAGTTGCCGCCGGAGTTGCGCAACCGGCCGGAGGTCGCCGCCATCCTGGCGGAGGCCGGGGACGCGAAGCGTTCCGCCACCCTGCTGCTGCTGGGCTACCGCGCCGCAATGGACGAGGCCGGGCCCGGCAAGTTCTTCGACTTTTCGCGCGCCACCCTGGCGGATCGCTGGGTGGCGGGCAGCCGCGGCATGCGGGACGCGCTGCAACGGCTGACCTCGCCGGCCGGCGGCACCGCGCTGGCGCCGGGCCTGCTGCTGCACGAGGTGGAGGCCTGAGGCTTCGCCGCCGCGCCGGCAGCCCGCGCGCGGCCGGGCGCACCGCCGCGGGCGGGGAGCCGGTGCTCGCGCGGCCAACCCGTCGACCCAGCCGCGCCCACGGCGGCCACGGACCCCGGCCGCCCCGATCTCGGCGCAGCCCGATCGCAGTCCGACCCGGGTGCAGTTCATCCGGGCTCAGTCCATCCCGGGCCAAGGCTGATCCGGACTTAGCCCGCCCCGCGCTCGGGCCGACCCGACCTGCGGCCACCCAGGCCTAGGCCGGACCGGCCTCGCCGGCGGCCGGCGCCGGGGCCGCGCCGGCCGCGCTCGCCCCCGCGACGTTCATCGCCAGCATTCCCGCGGCCAGCCGCGTCAGCCAGCGCGCGGCGCGCAGCCGCACCGCGGCCTGCCCGTCCACCCCGTCCGGCAGGGTGCAGCCCGCCAGGGTGATGGCGGTGCCGAGGATGCGCGCTTCCAGCGCCGCGGCCAGCGCTTCCGGCGCGGCGTCGCGGCCGAACTCCCGGTCCACCGCCTCGCCCGCGCGGTCGATCTCCGCTTCCACCCGCCCATCCTCCGCCGCCAGGCCGAGAATCTCGGCCGGCGGGTCCGGCTCCTCGCCCGACAGGACCGCCATCAGCCCCATGGCGGCGATCAGCGACTGCATCGCCCCGCTGGTGTCGTTGCCGCGGGACGCGAAGGCGCCGTAGGCCACGGCCAGCGCCGCCTCGCCCAGCACCTCCCGCGCTTCCGGATCCAGCGCCTCGATGGCGGGGGATTCGCCCTCCGGCGCGGCCTCGGCGGCATCCACCCCGGGCATGGACGGCACGCCGCCATCGGCAAAGGCGCGCGTGAGGGTGGCGAGAGCGTCGAACAGGCGCTGCTCGGAAACGGCAACCATGGTGTGCCTCCTTGAACTGCTGGCCGGACCCAGCCGATCCGCGGTGTGCGCCGCGCGTCCCAGCACCCGGCAGGCGCTGCCCCGCGACGCGATCCTCCTGGGGCCTGGCCGACGGCCCCCGCCCGCAAACGCCGGCCGGGCGGAATGGGTGCCGGTTGCATCCCGAACTTGATGCGCGCAGGGGTGACGGCCGCGCGGACCGCCACGCACCAGCGGCGGCAACGGCAGCCGCAGCCGCAGCCGCAGCCGCAGCCGCAGCCGCAGCCGCAACGCTAGCGCCAGCGCCAGCGCCAGCGCCAGCGCCAGCGCCAGCGCCAGCGCCAGCGCCAGCGCCGCTGCCGCGCCTACTCCGCCGCGTCGAGCAGGAAGGCCACGATCCACTCGGCCGCGATCACCGGCCGGCCGCCGCTTTCCCGCTCGGCGGACACGCCCAGGTGCAGCCGCACCATCGGCCCGGGGGCGTCGCGCAGCCCCTGCAGCACCACCCGCCCGCGCACCGGCTCCCCGGCCTTCAGCGCGCCGAGGATGCGGACCTTGTCGTAGCCGTAGTTCAGCGGCACCGCGGGTTCCGGCAGCCAGGCGCCGACCGCGCGGATCCAGGCCCCAAAGCGCGCCATCAGCAGCGAGGCCTGCACCAGCGGCGCCCCGAAGCGCGAGGCCGCGGCGCGCTCGGCATCGGTGTGGATCCACAGATCCTCCCCGGTCAGCGCGCCGTAGGCGCGAATGGCCGCGAGGTCGTGGCTTTCCCACGCCGTGGTGCCCAGCTCCTCGCCCACGCGCCCGCGCAGCGCCCCCAGCGCCGCCGCCACCGCGTCGCGCCCCGTTGCCTCAGCGGGCATCGTGGCGCGCCCGGTCCAGCAGGTGCGCATTGACGCAGCTGCGCAGCACCCCGTCGCGCAGCGCGTCCAGGGCGGTGCGGATCGCCAGCCGCCGCAGGTCGGCCGCGGCATCGGGGCTGAGGAAGCCGATATGCGGCGTCAGGATCAGCCGCCCTGCCAACCAGGCCTCGCCGGCGGCATGGGCGCGCAGCAGCGGATGCGCCGGGTCGGGCGGCTCGTCGGGCAGCACGTCCAGCGCCGCGCCGCCGAGCCGGCCGGCGCGCAGCGCGTCGTGCAGCGCGTCGAGGTCGAGGATCTCGCCGCGCGCGGTGTTCACCAGCAGCGCGCCGGGCTTCATCCGCGCCAGGGTGGCCGCGCCGAACAGCCCGCGCGTGGCGGGGGTCAGCGGCACGTGCAGGCTGACCATGTCCGCCTCGGCCAGCGCGGCACCGAGGTCGTCCGCCCGCTCCATCCCCAGCGCCAGTTCCAGCCCCGGCGGGCGGCGCGGTGCGTAGAAGCTCACCCGCATGTCGAAGGCCGCCGCCCGCCGCGCCACCGCCAGGCCGATATTGCCCAGCCCCACCACCAGCAGCCGCGCCCCGCGCAGCCGGCGCGCCACCGGCTGGGCGACGCGCCAGTCCCAGCTGCCGGGCCGGCTGCGCTGGGCGGCATCGGCCACCACCACGCCGCGGGCGAGGGCCAGCAGCAGCGCCATCGCGTGGTCCGCCACCTCCGTGGTGCCGTAGTCCGGCACGTTGCACACGGCGATGCCCGCGCGCCCGAACGCCTCCAGGTCCACGTTGTCGTAGCCGGCGGCGGAACGCACCAGCACCTTGCAGCGCGTCATCCGCGCCGCCAGCGCGGCGTCGAAGCGGCGGCGATGCGTGGCGATCACCGCCCGCGCCGCGGCCCAGTCGGCCTCCGCCACCTCGCCCTCCCGGTGCAGCCGCACGGGTTCCGGGGCGGCGGCCGCGCGCTCGGCGGCGTGGTCGTCGGGAAACAGCGCGTCGGGAAAGAAGATCACGGCCGCAGCACCGCCGGGTCGGCATCGTCGAACAGGGTCGCCACCAGCGCGGGGCGGCGCGCCACCGCCAGCTTCTGGTTGATATGCCCCTTGTCCGTGGTTTCCCCCGCCGCGAGGGAGGGCACGTCGTGGATCGGCAGCACCCGCGCGATCCGCCGGCTGGACGCCGAGTTGTCGCGGTTGAACGCCGCGATCGCGTCGCGCAGCCGCTCGCGCAGCGCCGGCAGCGCGGCCAGTTCCGGCAGCGTCATCTCGGGGCGGCCGAAGATTTCGCGCCCGGCGGACAGGTTGGGGATGGCCAGCACGCCCAGTTCGGTGCGGTTCTCCCCCACCACCAGCACGTCCTCCAGCAGCGGCGAGGCCGCGGCCACCACGGCGGTGCGCAGGTTGCCCACCTGCACCCAGGTGCCGCTCTGCAGCTTGAACTGGTCGGTCAGCCGGCCCTCGAACAGCAGCCCGCGCGACGGATCGTCGGGGTCGACGAAGCGCACGGCGTCGCCCGAGCGGTACCAGCCTTCCGCGTCGAAGGCCGCCGCCGTCAGCGCCGGCTCGCGGTGGTAGCCGGGCGTCAGGTTAGGGCCCCTGGCGCGCAGCTCCAGCTTGTCCGCCACCGGCACCAGCTTTACCGCCGAGCCCGGGATCGGCAGGCCGATCATGCCCGGACGGCCCTCGTGCCAGTGCAGGCTGGTGTGCAGCGGCGCCATCTCCGTCATGCCGTAGGAGGACACCATCGGCACCCGCGCGCCGCGTGCCGCCACCGACAGCCGTTCCAGCGCCTCCCACAGCGGCGGCGGCATGGAGGCCGCGGAATACACGATGCAGTCCAGCTCCGCGAAGAAGCGCCGCGCCAGCACCGCGTCGCGCGCCAGGTGGAAAGCGAGCCGGTCGTAGCCCTGCGGCACGTTGAAGTGCAGCGTGGGCGACACCTGCCGCAAGGCGTGCAGCGTCGGCGCGAAGGCGGCGTCGGTGGTCGGCTTGCCGCGGTCGATGTGGTAGGTGCCGCCGTTACTGAGGGCGGCGTGGAAGTTGTGGCTGCTGCCGCCGCAATGGTGCCAGGGCTGCCAGTCCATCACCACCGGCGGCCGCTCGCCCAGGAAGGGAAACAGCTGCCGCTGCGCCTGGGCGTTGGAGCACATCATGCGGTGGGTGTTGATCACCGGCTTGGGCTCCCCAGTGGAGCCCGAGGTGAACAGGATCTTGGCCGGCGCGTCCGGGTCCACCGCCGCGAAGGCGGCCTCCACCGCCGGGCCCGGCACGGTGTCCAGCAGTGCGGCGAAGGGCAGCGCCTGGCGCCGGCCCGGCGGCGGCCGGGTCTCGAACACCACCGGCACGTCCTCGGGCAGGGCCGCCACCGCCTCGGCAAAGGCCTCGCCGTCATCCACCAGCACCAGCGCCGGCGCCGCGGCGCGCAGGCAGGACAGCAGCCGTCCGCGCGCTTCGGGCCGCAGCGAATAGGCGGGCGAGATCGGGGCCACGGGGATGCCGACCTGCAGCGCCGCCAGGGTCAGCAGCGCGTGCGGCAAGCTCTTCTCGGACAACAGGGCGACCGGCCGGTCCGCGCCCAGGCCGCGGTCCAGCAGCGCCTGCGACAGCGCGTCGCAGTGCCGGCGCAGTTCCGCGTAGGTGATGCCGCGCGGCTGCCCCTGCTCGTCCCAGTCCCCCAGCGCCAGCCGCTCCGGCGCCGCCGCGGCCCAGCGCCGCACCCAGTCGCCGACCTGCCGGTCATAGGGCGCGAGCTCGATCGCGTGCCGCAGCACCAGGCAGCCATCCGCGTCGCGCGACACCCGCGCCCCGGGCGGCGCGAAGCCGCTCGGCGATGGCCCGGCGTTGATCTCAGCCACGTTGCGTTCCTGCCCTCTCGTCATCGTCGCGCCTGTTTCGACCGGCGGGGGGAAAGCAAGCCGGGGGGAAGTATCCCCCCGGACCCCCTTCTATTTTCGGGAGTTCGGGGGTGCCTTTCAGGGCACCCCAAACTCCCGAAAGAAGGAGGGGGCCCGGAGGAGTTCACTCCCCCGGCCTTTCCCCCATCGCCCGTCAGCCCCGCCAGTCCGGATAGGTCCGGTCCAGCAGCCGCAGCAGCGCCGGCCATTCCAGCACGTGTGGCCCCACCGGGTAGCTCCACAGCTGCTCCGCCGTGTGGGCGCAGACTTCCGGCGGCGGCAGGTGCAGCGGCACCCCCATCGCCAGCGCGTCCACCTGGGCGCGGCAGGCCAGGTCCAGCTGGTACATCAGGCTGAAGGCCTCGGCGCAGTCGCGGCCGCAGGTCAGCAAACCGTGGTTGCGCAGCACCATGGCGCGGTGCGGCCCGAGATCGGCGATCAGCCGGTCACGCTCGGCCATGTTGAAGGCCAAGCCCTCGTAGTCGTGGTAGCCCAGGCGGCCGTAGAAGATCATCGACTTCTGGCACACCGGCAGCAGCCCGTCGCGCAGCGCCGACACCGCCATGCCCGCCCGGGTGTGGGCGTGCATCACGCAGTGCGCGTCCTCGCGCGCCATGTGCAGCGCGCTGTGGATCACGAAGCCCGCCTCGTTCACCCGCCCTTCGCCGGCCACCACGCGGCCATCCGCGTCGATGCGGATCAGGCTCGACGCCGTGATCTCCGAGAACAGCGTGCCGAAGGGGTTGAGCAGGAAATGGTCGGTGCCGGGCACGCGCAGCGAGATGTGGGTGTAGACGATGTCGTCCAGCCCGAAATGCGCCGCCAGCCGGTAGCAGGCGGCGAGGTCCAGCCGCGCCTGCCGCTCCGCCGCATCACCCATCCCGGGCACCTCGCTCGCCGCGTCCATCACGCCTTCTCCCCCGTCATGCCGCGCCGCGCCGAACCGGGTTGCGCCGGATCGGCCCGCGCCGAACTGGCCCGCGCCGAACCGGACAGCGCCGAATTGGATGGCCCCGAACCGGATGGTGCCGAACCGGATGGCGCCGAATTGGCTCGCGCCGAGCCGGATAGTGCCGAACCGGACAGATCCGAACCGGATGCCGCCGGCACGGCCCCTGCCGCGCCGGGCCGCAGCAGCCCGCCCAGCGCCAGGGTGGTGTAGCTGCGCACGAGATCGGCCATCGCCACGCCGCCATCCGGCCGGTACCAGCCGGACACCCCGTTGCACATGCCCAGGATCGCGAAGGCGGCCATCTTGGGCTCGTGCGCCGGGTCGAACTCGCCCGTCGCCTGCCCCTGCCGCACCAGCTCCACCCAGTGCTGCTCGTAGCGCTTCCACACGCGGCGCAGCTCCATCAGCCCGGGCGCCGGGTCCTGGCCGGACAGTTCGCGGAACGCCACGCTCATCTCGAGGTAGTTGGGGTTGAAGCGTTCCAGGTGGCTGCCGATCGCCAGCGCCAGCCGCGCCGCGGCGGGGGCGTCCAGCGCCATCAGCCGCTCCATGCCGTGCAGCAGCGCCTCGCTCTGCGGCCGGATCACGTCGCACAGGATCTCGGTCTTGTCGCGGTAGTAGTAGTACACCGCCTCCCGCCGCAGCCCGACCGCCGCGGCGATGTCCTCCAGCGAGGTATGCGCCACGCCCTGGCGGCCGAAGATTTCCGCCGCCCGGCGCAGAATCTCGCCCCGGCGGCGGCCGCGCCGCGCCGGCGCCGGTTCTCCCGCCTCGGGCTCCCGGCGCCGCGTGGGCAGCGCGCTCACCCGCGCCACGCCGCCGCCCCGCCGTCCCGGCGCGGGCGCACCGCCGCCGCGCCGCCCCCGGGCCGCACCGCCGCACCGCCGACCAGCCCGCTGAACCGCACCCCGGACACCCCCGCCATGCCGCGCAGGTTAGAAGGCGTTTTACGGCAACGTAAACAGCCAATCGCACGGAAGCGAGCGGGGATGTTGCTTTCCGCGCCGGGGTGTGGAGGATTCTACGCCGGCATAAAAAACAGCGGGGTCACCCGATGCGAGCGGCAGCCATTCCCTACGGCGCCTACTGGAGTACGCCCTTCAGCAAGTGGCAAGGCGCGCTGGCGCACCTGCACGCCCTGCTCTTCGCCGCCCACGTGGCGCGCGACGCCCTGGCCCGGCGCGGCATCGAGCCCTCCGTGTTCGACGGCGGCGTGCTGGGCAGCACCGTGCCGCAGCGCGGCATCTTCTACGGCCTGCCCTGGCTGATGGGGGAGCTGGGCGCGCCCGGCGTCGCCGGCCCCACGGTGAACCAGGCCTGCGCCACCGGCGTGCGCTCGCTCGCCCTGGCCGCGTCGGAGGTGCGCGACGGCGCCGCCAGCACCGTGCTGGCGGTCTGCGCCGACCGCGTCAGCAACGGGCCGCTGCTGTACCACCCCGACCCATCAGGCCCCGGCGGCCACGGCGCGCACGAGGACTGGGTGCTGGACAACTTCGCCCGCGACCCCTTCGCCAAGCTGCCCATGGTCGCCACCGCCGAGAACGTCGCCCGCCGCTTCGGGATCGAGCGCGCCGAGCAGGACGCCGTGACCCTGCTGCGCTACGAGCAGTACGGCGCCGCCCTGGCCGACGACCGCGCCTTCCAGCGCCGCTACATGGACCTGCCCTTCGCCGTGCCGGACGCCAAGTTCCGCCGCAGCGTCGCCACGATGGACGGCGACGAGGGCATCCACCCCACCACCGCCGAGGGCTTGGCGAAGCTCAAGCCGGCCACGGAGGGCGGCAGCGTCACCTTCGGCGGCCAGACCCACCCGGCCGACGGCAGCGCCGCGATGGTGGTCACCACGCCCGAGCGCGCGCGGGAATTGTCGCGCCGCCCCGAGGTCGCCGTGCGGCTGCTGGGCTTCGGCTCCGCCCGCGCCGAGCCCGGCTACATGCCGGAAGCGCCGATCCCCGCCAGCCGGCGCGCGCTGGACGCGGCGGGGCTGGGCATCGCCGACATGGACGCCATCAAGTCGCACAACCCCTTCGTGGTGAACGACATCGCCTTCTGCCGCGCCTTCGGCCTCGCGCCGGAGCGGATGAACAATTTCGGCTGCTCCCTGGTCTGGGGCCACCCGCAGGGCCCCACCGGGCTGCGCGGGGTCATCGAGCTGATCGAGGAGCTGGCGGGGCGCGGCGGCGGCCGCGGCTTGTTCCTGGGCTGCGCCGCCGGGGATTCCGCCATGGCCGCCGTGGTCGAGGTGGGCGACGCGCGATGAGCGCCCCGCTGCCGCCGGTCCACCCCACCGTGGTGCACATGCTGGCCGAGGCCGCGCGCCGCCACCCCGGCGGCGAGGCCCTGGTCTGCGGCGAGGAACGGCTGAACTACGCGGAATACCTCGGCGCCGTGGGCGGCTTCGCGCGCGAACTGCAGGGGCGCGGCGTGGCCGGCGGGCGCGTGGCGCTGCTGCTGGGCAACTGCGTGGACCTCGCGATCGCCACCTTCGCGGTGCAGGCCGCCGGCGCCCAGGTGGTGGCGCTCAACCCCGGCTACACCGCGCACGAGCTGGAACCGATCCTGGCCGACGCCGCCCCGGCGCTGGTGCTGCACGGGCCGGACACCGCGGCCGCGCTGGCCCCGATTGCCGAACGGCTCGGCATCCCCGGCACCCTGGCGGTGGGGCCGGGCGCGCGCCGCCTGGCCGCCGTGCCGCCCGCGCCGCTGCCCGCCCTGCCCGATCCCGAGAGCCCGTCCACGCTGCAATACACCGGCGGCACCACCGGCCGCTCCAAGGGCGTGGAGCTGATCCACCGCACCGTGTCGCTCAACGTCAGCCAGCGCGAAGCCCTGCTGCCCACGGCGCCCGGCGACGAGCGGGTGCTGGCCATCACGCCGCTGTTCCACGTCTACGCCACGGCGATGTGCCTCTACCTCGCGGCCTATTGCCGCGGCGCGCTGGTGATCCTGCCGCGCTACCACCCGCAGCTGGTGCTGGAAGCCATCGCCCGGGAACGCATCACCCTGTTCTCCGGCAGCCCCACGATCTTCAACGGGCTGATGGGCTACGAAGGCTTCGCGAACACCGACTTCTCTTCCCTGCGCCTGTGCTTTTCCGGCGCCTCGGCCCTGGCGCCGGCCACGCTGGACCGCTGGGAGGCCGCCACCGGCGCCCGGGTCTGCGAGGGCTTCGGCCTGTCGGAAAGCGGCCCGGTGCTGGCCTTCAACCCGCGCCACGGTGTTCGCAAGCCCGGCTCGGTGGGCGTGCCGGTGCCGGACACGCGCATCGAGATCGTGGACACCGAGGCCGGCACCCGCGTCCTGCCGCCGCGCGAGCCGGGCGAGATCCGGGTGCGCGGCCCGCAGCTGATGCGTGGCTACCGCAACCTGCCGGACCAGACCGCCGCGGCGCTGCGCAACGGCTGGCTCTACACCGGCGACATCGGCTGGCTGGACGAGGACGGCTACCTCCACATCTCCGACCGCAAGAAGGACATGGCCATCGTGTCCGGCTTCAACGTCTTTCCGCGCGAGGTGGAGGAAGCCCTGCTCCTGCACCCCGCGGTGGCCGAGGCTGCGGTGGTCGGCACCCCCGACAGCTATCGCGGCGAAGCGCTGGTGGCCTTCGTGGTGCCGCGCCCCGGCCAGGCCGTGGCCGCCGCGCCGCTGGAGCAGCACCTGCAGGACCGGCTGGCCGGCTACAAGGTGCCGCGCCGCTACCAGGCGCTGCCGGCACTGCCGAAAACCGTGGTCGGCAAGGTGGACAAGCAGGCGCTGCGCCAGCTCGCTGCGGGGAACTGAAGCAGGCCGGGGGGAAGTATCCCCCCGGTCCCCCTTCTATTTTCGGGAGTTTGCGCGCGCGCGCCTGGCCACGGGCGCACCCGAAAACTCCCGAAAAAAGGAGGGGGACCGGGGGAGTTCACTCCCCCGGCCTTCCCCACCCCACCGGCACCGGCGTGCAACCCGGTCCGGGATTCGGCGCTGGGGAGGAGGGATGCTAGATCGCCGGGGTATCCGATGGATCGCCGCGGGGACCGGTCGCGCCCGCCCTCCGGCGAGGCTGCGGAAAAGGAGCGCACGGCTTGAAGGTCATCATGGTTCCCTGCGTCGAGGGCGGCATCGGCCACGTGTCGCGCACGGCGACGCTGGCCCGGGCGCTGCGCCGCCTGGATCCCACGGTAGAGGTGGACTACGTCCTCGACACTGTGCGGCTGCGGCCGGTCAACGCCGAGATGACCATGCAGATGGGCTACCGGCCGCGCCTGCTGCCGCCGCTGTCGCGCGACAACCGCGACGCCGTGACCCGCGCCTGCCTGGGCGATGCCGACGTGATCGTGGACGACACCGCGCGCTACCTCCTGCCGCTGCGCGCCTGCGTGCCCCAGGCCGCCTGGGTGTCCATCCCCATCCACCCCGTGGGCGACGAGCTGTTCGGCGACTGGCCCTTCATGGCGCAGATGGACGCCTTTATCTGGGCCTACGCGCCGCTGGTGGGCCTGCCGCCGGAATTGGCGATGTTTGCCGACAAGGTCACCGAGACCGGCCCCTTCCTGGACCTCGGCGGCGTGCCGGACCGAAACGCGGCGCGCGCCGCGCTGGGCCTGCGCCCCGAGGAGCCGATGCTGCTCTACGCCGTGCGGAACTTCCCCTTCGGCCGCGAGTTCGGCCACCGCGTGGTGGGCAGCCTCTACGGCGCGGCCGAGGCGCTGCGCCGCACCACCCACCCCGCGCTGCGGCTGCACCTGCTGGCGGTCAAGGACCGCGAGGAGCTGCGCGGCGTCCCCGGTGTGCCGGACGAGCTGCCGGACTGGGTGCATGTCCACGGCGTGATGCCGCAGCCGGACGCGCTGCTGCACATCCGCGCCGCCGACCTGCTGCTCGGCGAAGGCACCAGCACGGTGCACGAAGGAGCGGCGCTGCGCACGCCGATGGTGCTGGTGCCCGGCCCGATCAGCGAAACCCTGCTGCTGGCCCGCGGCCTCAAGCGCAACAACGCGGCGCCCTGCTTCGAGCCCGCGGAGCTGAGCCCGGACGCGCTGGCCCAGGCCTTCCGCGCCGTGCTGGACAACCGCGCCGAAACCGCGGCGATGCTGGACCGCGCCCATTCCCTGGTGACCGGCGGCGGCGGCGTGGATGCCGCGGCGCGGCTGGTGCTGGAGATCGGCGCGAAGCGGCTGGCCGCGCGCAAGGCCTGACCCCGCCGACGCCGCGCCGCGCGCCCCGAGGACCGGGAACCGCCTCCCCGGCGCGCGGTGCCCCCGGACCGGGGCGCGCCACGCCGGGCCGCGGCACCCACGACCCAATCCCCACCACCGCCCTGCCGACCGGAGCACCGATGGCCCCGCACGCCGAACCCGCCTCCCCCGCCGCCGGCCCCGGGAGCGACGGCACCTCCGACCTGTTCCGCTCCTTCTTTATCGGCGGCTTCGAGTGTTCCACCCAGCGCCGCCGCGACGGCCGCCGGCTCGACCTGCTCGCGGGCACCCGGCACGACGTGCTGGTGGCGCAGGACTACCGCCAGCTGGCGGAACACGGCATCCGCAGCGCCCGTGACGGCATCCGCTGGCACCTGGTGGAAACGCGGCCCGGCCATTACGACTGGAGCTCCGTGCTGCCCGCGCTGCGCGCCGCGCGCGACACCGGCACGCAGGTGGCCTGGGACCTGTGCCACTACGGCTGGCCGGACGCGGTGGACGTCTTCTCCCCCGCCTTCGTGGAGCATTTCGCCCGCTTCGCCGGCGCCTTTGCCCGCCTGCACCGCGACGAGATGGGCTTCGCCCCGACCGTGTGCCCGGTGAACGAGATCTCCTTCTTCGCCTGGGCCGGCGGCGACGTCGCGCTGATGAACCCCGGCCAGACGCACCGCGCGAACGAGCTGAAGCTGCAGCTCGTGCGCGCCGCCATCGCCGGTGCGCGGGCGGTGCGCGACGCGGCGCCCGGCGCCTGCATCCTGGCGATCGACCCCATCACCAACATCGTGCCCCGCCCCGACCAGGACCCGGCCGACGCCGCCGCCCACAACGAGAACCAGTTCCAGGCCTGGGACATGCTGTGCGGGCTGCAGCACCCCGAACTCGGCGGCGGCGCCGACAGCTTCGACGTGCTGGGGGTGAACTACTACTGGAACAACCAGTGGCTGCATGGCGGCCACCGCGAGGCGGTGCTGCCCTCCGATCCCCGCCACCGCCCGCTGCGCGACCTGCTGGCCGGCGCCTATGCGCGCTACCGCAAGCCCATCTTCATGGCCGAAACCAGTATCGAGGGCGACGAGCGCGCCCCCTGGCTGCGCTACATCGGCGAGGAGGTGCGCGCCGCCATGCGGGCGGGCGTGCCGATGGACGGCATCTGCCTCTACCCCGTGCTGTCGCATCTCGGCTGGGACGACGACCGCTACTGCCCCAACGGGCTGTTCGAACTGCAGCCCGAAGGCGACCGCCGCCCCGTGCACGCCCCCCTGGCGGCGGAACTGCGCGAGCAGCAGCGGCTCTTCGCGGAACTGCGGCGGTCGCGGGCGGCGTCCTGACCTGGGGAAAGGTCGGGGGAGTGAACTCCCCCGGTGTCCCCTCCTTTTTTCGGGAGTTTTTCGGGTGCGCCGGCGGCCAGGGAAGCGCTCCTGAACTCCCGAAAATAGAAGGGGACACCGGGGGGATGCCTCCCCCCGGCTCGCTGTTTTCCCCACATCAGAACGGCCGCTTCGCAGCGCGTGGGGCGGTCGGTCCTGGGTTGGCTGGCCTGGGCCAGAGGGGCGGCCCGCCACGGAGGCAGTGCCCGGCCTGCGACGGCGGTGGTTCAGGCGGCGGTGGCCAGGTCCGGGGCGGCGGTGCGGCGGGCCACGGCCTCGCCCACCAGCAGCAGGGCGGGGCCGCCGCGGGTCCAGCCCGGGGCCTGCGCCGCCACCTCCGCCAGCGTGCCGGCTAGGACGCGCTGGTCGGGGCGGGCGCCGTTCTCGATCAGCGCGGCCGGGGTGGTGGCGGGCAGGCCGGCGTCCAGCAGCCCGTCGCGCACGCGGGCCAGGGTATGCACGCCCATGTACACCGCCAGCGTGTGGCCGGGCCGCGCGAGGGCGGCGAAGTCCAGCCCGACCTCGCCGTTGCGGGTATGGCCGGTGGCCAGCACCAGGGCGCGGGCGCAGTCGCGATGGGTCAGCGGGATGCCGGCGGCCGCGGCGCAGGCCAGGGCGGCGGTGATGCCGGGTACCACGGCGTGCGCCACCCCGGCGGCGGCCAGGGCTTCCGCCTCCTCGCCGCCGCGGCCGAACACGAAGGGATCGCCGCCCTTGAGGCGCACCACGCGCTTGCCCTCGCGCGCCAGCTGCACCAGCAGGTCGTTGATGCCCTCCTGCGGCACGCAGTGGTTGGCGCGCTGCTTGCCCACGAAGATGCGCCGGGCATCCCGCCGCGCGAGGTCCAGCACCGCCTCCGGCACCAGCCGGTCGTGCACGATCACGTCCGCCTCGCCCAGGATGCGCAGGGCGCGCAGCGTCAGCAGGTCCGGCGCCCCCGGCCCGGCGCCCACCAGGTGCACGAAGCCGGGTGGGGTGGCTTCCGCCTCGGCCAGGGCGCGGTGCAGCGCCGCCTCGGCCTCCGCCTCCCGCCCGGACAGGGCAAGGTCGGCCACCGGCCCGCTCAGCACCCGTTCCAGGAAGCGGCGGCGGGCACCGGTCTCGGGCAGGGCGCGGCGCACGGCGTCCTTGCAGCGCCCGGCCAGGGCGGCCAGCGAGGCGAGGCCCGGCGGCAGCACCGCCTCGATCTTCTGCCGGATCAGCCGCGCCAGCACCGGGGCGGCGCCCGACGTGGAAATGCCCACCGTCACGGGGTCACGGTCCACGATGGCCGGCACGATAAAGGAGCACAGCTCCGGCCGGTCCACCACGTTCACCGGCAATCCGCGCCCCCGCGCCGCCTCGGCCAGGGCGCGCAGCTCTTCCTCCGGCGCGCCGGCGGCAAAGGCGGCGGCGCAGCCTTCCAGCAGTTCGGGCGCGAAGCGGGCGGCCTCGCGCAGCTCGGCGCCGGCGGCGCGCACCAGCGCGGCCTTGGCCTCCAGCGCCTCGCCCTGCCCCAGCAGCAGGACGGTGCGGCCGCGCAGGTCGAGAAAGGCGGGAAAGTGGCGCATTGGGGGCTTTCGGCAGCAGGGGCCCGCGGGCTGCGGCCTCGGGCAGGAAAGGCGTGGGCGGGCGGGCCGGGGCAACACGGCGTCACCGTCGCCGTCACCCCGTCGTGGCGCGATATGGGGGTCCCGCGCGGGCGGTGACAGCCCGGGCGAGCCGCGATGGCCGCGCCCCGGCCGGGATCATGCGCTTGGCGGCAGGCGATAGCGCTGCCTGGCCCCGGGAGGGAGAAGGAATTCTCCCTCCCGGACCCTCCCTCATCTTTTTTCGGGGTGCTGCCGCGACACGGGGTGGAAACCGCCGCCGCGCTGCGGCCAGGGAAAGCCCGCGCTGTCAGCGCTTCCTGGCGTCGCCACCGCCGGAGGGCATGGCCCTCCGGCGCACCCGAGGTGTCAGCCCCGCCCGCGAAAACGAAAAAAGATGAGAGGGAGGGTTCGGGAGGGGGAGAATTCCTTCTCCCCCGCCCGAAGGGCCAGCCCACCGCGCCGGTCGCCTCACAGCCCCGCCAGCCGCGCCAGCGCGATCGCCACCACCCCTGCCGGGATCGACAGCGCCAGCTGCCGCGTGCGCCATTGCACCAGCATGGTCGCCACCGTGGCCACCAGCCCGGCCAGGCCCTGCGCCAGCACCGAGGGCGCCACATAGGCCACGAACAACGGCCCCGGCAGCTCGCGCAGCAGGGTTTCCACGGCCGGCGGCAGGCGCATCAGGCGCCGGATCACGTAGCCCCCGGCCCGGCAGGCAAAGGTCACGGCCGCCGCCACCAGGATGGCCGACAGCACGTCCGGGCGCACCGCCCAGTCCTCGGGACTCATCGCGCCCGCCAGGCGCCCAGCGCCGCGCCACTCAGCGCCCCCAGCAGCAGCGGCACCGGCGGCGGCCAGCCCGCCGCATTGGCCCCGATCGCCACCACGGCGGCCAGCGCCCAGGGCAGCAGGTCGCGCCGGCGGTCGCGCCACATCGGCACCAGCAGCGCCACGAAGGCCGACACGGCGGCAAAGAACAGCGGGTTCCCCGCACCCAGCCGCACCGCCGAGCCCAGCAGGTGCCCCCCGGCCGAGATCACCACCCAGCCGGCCCAGGACACCAGCCCGACCCCCAGCAGGAAGCCGACATCCAGCCGGCCGGCCCGCTCCTCGGGCACGGAAAAGGCGAAGACGTGGTCGGTCATGGTGGCCAGGGTCAGCCAGACCCGCCAGCCCCGGACATGCCGGAACCAGGGTGCCAGCGCGGCGCCCATGGGCAGCAGCCGCAGGTTCACCACCAGCGCCGCCAGCCCCACCGCCAGCAGCGGCACCGGGTCGGCCCACAGTTCCAGCGCCAGCAACTGCGACGCGCCGGCGAAGACCAGCGCGCTCATCAGCACCGTCTCGGCCAGCGTCAAACCCTTGCCGCCCGACACCACGCCCACCACCAGCGCGAAGGGCAGCAGCCCGATCAGCAGCGGCAGCGCCACCTTCACCCCGCGCCGCAGCCCGGCGCGGGTGAAGCCGCTCACGGGCGGCCGCGGGGCCGCGGGCGGCACGGAACCGGGGGAAACCATCTCAGTCCCGCCGCGCCGCGATCAGCCGCGCCTCGGCCGCCTCGGGGTCCAGCTCCAGCGCCCGTTCCGCCACGTCGCGCGGAAACCCCGCCCGCGCCAGGGCGCCCAGCGCCTTGAGCCGCGCCGCGTCGTCGGGCGGGTTCACCGCGAAGGGCCCCTGCCGACGGCGGCGCAGATGCGCCAGGGCCGCGGCCACCTCGTCCGTCTCCGCCGCCTCCAGCGTGTCCGCGGCGGTGGCGGGCGCCACGCCCTTGGCCGCCAGATGCGCCGCCACCGCCCGCCGCGACCGCCCCGCGCGCGACAGCCGCCGCGCCCGGCTGGCCGCGAAGGCGGCATCGTCCACCGCGCCGGCCGACACCATCGCCCGCGCCACCGTCACCGCTTCCGCGCGTGCCGCGGCCACGGCGGCGGCCACTGCCTCGCCGGGCTGGCCTTCCGCCGACGCGCGCTGCGCCCAGCGGGCGATGCGCCGGCCCAGCACCCGCACCAGGTTGGCCTCCGTGCTGCTGAACTTCGCCAGGTGGTTCAGCGCCGCTTCCCGCAGGCTCGCGCCCCCCGGCGGCGGCCCCGCGGGAATGTCGCGCCGCGCCCGCGCCGGGTCGCGCCGCCCTTTCCCGGGCCGCCGTGCCGCCCCGTCCGCCTCGCCATCCGCCATGGCGGCCATCCTGCCACGGCGGCGGCGACGGCGCATCCCGACCGCGCCGCCCTTCCCCCCCCGCGCCGCCGGTTGCACGCCGCCCCGTGACCGCCTCCGCGGCAACCGGGCCGCGGTGGGCGACGTTGCCATCCTGTCATTTTCAAACAACGCCACACGGGAGTTCCCGCCGCCATGACGTCGCGCCACGGCCTGCTGACCATGACCGCCATCGCCGCCCTGCTGACCACGCCGGTGCTGGCGCAGACCAGTCCCGCGCCGCGCGACGGCACGGCCGGAAACCCGCCCTCCACCGCCACGCAGCGCGCCGCCGACGCGGTGACCGGCAACCAGACCCCGGCCGACGGCACCCCCGGCAACCCGCCCGGCACGGCGGTGGGCCGCGCGGTGGATCGCGCGCTGGGCACCAACATGTCCGGCGCCAACCCGCAGAACAGCGACGGCACCGCCAACAACCCGCCCGGCACCGCCGTGGGCCGCGCCGTCAGCGGCGCCACCTCCACCAGCGGCACCTCCACCAACGGCGCGCCCGCCAGCGGCACCGCCCCCGGCAACGCGGGCTCGGGCAGCACGGGCACCTCGGGCACCAGCACCGTGAACCCGCCCTCCCCGCCCGCTTCCACGGCGGCGCCGCGCGCCCCCACCACCGGTTCCGTGTCGCAGCCCTCCACCCTCGGTACCTCGCCCTCCCTGCGGGAAGGCACCGGCGGCACCACGGGCAGCGGCACCGGCAGCGCCACGGGCGGCGCCGCGGCGGGCACCGCCCCCAATGCCCGGCCGATGAGCGGCACCGCCAGCCCCGATGCCGACCGCGCCAGCAAGATCATCGGCGCCAGCGTCTACAACGACCGCAATGAATCGGTGGGCTCGGTGGACGACCTGCTGTTCCGCCGTGGCCAGCCGCCGCTGGCGGTGGTGTCGGTGGGCGGCTTCCTGGGCATCGGCGCCAAGCTGGTCACCGTGCCCTTCGAGGAAATGCGATGGAACGAAGGCGAGAGCCGCTGGCAGGTGATGGGCGTCACCCGCGAAAGCCTGACCTCGCTGCCGGCCTTCTCCTACGGCGACGCCCGCCGCGGCTGATCCCGCCCGGCACCCGCCGGACGGCACGGAACGGCCCGGTGCATCACGCGATGCACCGGGCCGTTTCCACCTGCAGCCGCCGGCGCGTGTAACCTTTCGCGACGCTTCACGTTCAGGTTTTCACCTCCGTGCGAATGGGGGATGCAACACTCTCGAGGAGTTCCATAAGAATGCTCAGTCGCTCGCTGCTCCGTGGCACGTTCGCGATGGCTGCCCTGGTTGGCCTCGCCGCCTGCGGTGGCCCCAGCGAAGGCCAGCGCGGCAACCCCCCCGGCACCGAGGCGACCCGTGCCCTGGACCGCGCCGCCGGCACCAACACCTCCGGCGCCTATCCCGCGCAGTCCGACGGCCGTCCCGGCAACCCGCCCGGCACCGAGGCGACCCGCGCCCTGGACCGCGCCGCCGGCACCAACACCTCCGGCGCCTATCCCAGCCAGTCCGACGGCACCGCCAACAACCCGCCCGGCACTGCCGTGAGCCGCGAGCTGGGCACCACGGACCGCAACACGACGCAGCGCCGCACGCCGCGCCGCGCCACCAACAGCTCCACGCGGTAACGGGCAGACGGCACGCGGGGAACCGGCGCGCCCTCACCGGCGCACCGGTTCCCCGCGGCAGGGTCGCGGCGGGCGCGGAGCAGCAATGCCCCTGCCCGCCGCTCTGCGTTTTTGACCCCGCGAATCCTTTGCGTCATGGTCCCACGCTTCCCCTTCGGCGCTGCGATGGGCGTGGCGCGGAGGGGAGCCGCCCGATGGAGGGCTCCTGCGTGATCCCCGCCCTGATGCCGACCTACAACCGTGCCGACCTCGCTTTCGAGCGGGGCGAAGGCGCCTGGCTGTGGACGGATGACGGGCGACGATTCCTCGACTTCGGCGCCGGCATCGCCACCACCTCCATCGGCCACGCCCACCCGCATCTGGTCTCCGCCATCGCGGAACAGGCGGGCAAGGTGATGCACACCTCCAACCTGTACCGGGTGCCGCAGGCCGAGCGGCTGGCGCAGCGCCTGGCCGACAGTTCCTTCGCCGACAGCGTCTTCTTCTGCAACTCGGGCGCCGAGGCCAACGAGGGCATGATCAAGGCGGTGCGCAAGCACTACGCCGAGACCGGCCGCCCCGATCGCTTCCGCATCATCTGCTTCGAGGGCGCCTTTCACGGCCGCACCCTGGCCACGCTGTCGGCCACGGGGAACGCCAAGTACCTCGCGGGCTTCGGCCCCGTGGTGGAAGGCTTCGACCACGTCCCCTTCGGCAACATGAACGCCGTGCGCGACGCCATCGGCCCGAACACCGCCGCCATCATGATCGAGCCGATCCAGGGCGAGGGCGGCGTCCGCCCGGCGGATCTGCGCTTCCTGCAGGAGCTGCGCCGCACCTGCGACGAGTTCGGCCTGCTGCTCGCCCTCGACGAGGTGCAGACCGGCATGGGCCGCACCGGCAAGCTCTGGGCGCACCAATGGGCCGGCATCGAGCCGGACGTCATGTCCTCCGCCAAGGGCATCGGCGGCGGCTTCCCGCTGGGCGCCATCCTGGCCAAGGAGGCCGTGGCCGAGCATCTCAAGCCCGGCACGCACGGCACCACCTATGGCGGCAACCCGCTGGCCTGCGCCGCCGGCAACGCCGTGCTGGACGTGATCCTGGCGCCCGGCTTCCTGGACCGCGTGGACGGCGTGGCGCGCTATCTCTGGCGCGGCCTCCACGACCTCGCCGCCCGCCACCCGGCCGTGATCGCGGGCGTGCAGGGCGCCGGCCTGCTGCTGGGGCTGCGGCTGCGCGACGGCGTGGTCAACACGGAGATGCAGTCCGCCGCCGCCGCGGAAGGGCTGCTGACGGTGGCCGCCGGCATGAACGTGCTGCGCGTGGCGCCGCCGCTGATCGTCACCGAGGCCGAGTGCGACGAGGCGATCGCCCTGCTCGACCGCGCCGCGCGCCGCGTGACCCCCTCGGATGCGAGGGTCGCGGCCAAGTGAGCGCCGCGCTGAAGCCCGTGCACGGGGGGGCATCGCCGCCGCCCCGGCACTTCCTGGAACTGATGGACCACGACGGCCCCACGCTGCGCCGCATGCTGGACCTCGCGGTTCGGGCCAAGCGCGGCGAGATCACGCAGCGCCCGCTGGCCGGCAAGACCGTGGCCCTGATCTTCGAGAAGCCCTCCACCCGCACCCGCGTTTCCTTCGAGGTCGGCGTCCGCCAGCTCGGCGGCGAGGTGGTGGTGCTGAGCGGCGCGGACAGCCAGCTCGGCCGCGGCGAAAGCCCGGCCGACACGGCGCGCGTGCTGAGCCGCTACGTGGACGCCATCATGCTGCGCACCAGCAGCGTGGCCAAGCTGCGCGAGCTGGCCGCCCACGCCACCGTGCCCGTCATCAACGGCCTCACCGAAGTCTCGCACCCCTGCCAGCTGATGGCCGACGTGCTGACCTTCGAGGAACACCGTGGCCCGATCGCCGGCCAGGTCGTGGCCTGGACCGGCGACGGCAACAACGTCGCCCAGTCCTTTATCCAGGCCGCCGCGCGCTTCCGCTTCACCCTGCGCATCGCCACCCCCGCGGAACTGGCCCCCCCGGCCGAAGTGCTGGACTGGGCCCGCGCCGAGGGTGCCACGGTGGAACTGTTCCGCGACCCGGCCGAGGCGGTGCGCGGCGCCCGTTGCGTCGTCACCGACACCTGGGTCAGCATGTCCGACGAGACGCCGGACGCCGCCACGACCAACCGCCACAATCTCCTCGCCCCCTTCCAGCTCAACGCCGCGCTGCTGCGCCACGCCGCGCCCGACGCGGTGGTGATGCACTGCCTGCCCGCCCATCGCGGCGAGGAAATCACCGACGAGGTGATGGACGGGCCGCAGTCGGTGGTGTTCGACGAGGCGGAGAACCGGCTGCACGCGCAGAAAGGTGTGCTGCTCTGGGCGCTGGCCGAGCGCGGGTGACACCCTTTCCGGGAGGGAGAAGGAATTCTCCCTCCCGGACCCTCCCTCATCTTTTTTCGTTTCTCGGTGCCGCAACGGCACCGGCATGCCATCACGCCCGCGGCAGCCTCCCGGAAAAAGATGAGGGGGAGGGTTCGGGAGGGGGAGAATTCCTTCTCCCCCTCCCGAAAACACCGGCGCATGGCAGAAAACGCGAAAAATGACACATCCGTCGCCGCGCTTGACTGCCAACCTTCTGTTATCTTAGGATTGTTTTCCGAAAGACGCCCGGAAATGGCCATCCGCGGTAAGGAAGTAAGGGCGTAAGAAAGTAAGGCGATCAGCCCCGTCCGTCGGGCGCCCCGGCCTTCGTGCTGTCGGCCCGCGAATGCGCGTCCAGCAGTGCCAGCAGCCCTTCCAGCAGTTGCACCGGGCTGGGCGGACAGCCCGGGATCACCAGGTCCACCGGCAGCACGGCGCCCACCCCGCCCTCCACCGCGGCGGAGGTGCGGAAGCAGCCGCCATCGGCGGCGCAATCGCCGGCCGCCACCACCCAGCCCGATCCGGGCCTGCCGCCATGCCCGGGCATGCAGGCATGGGCGCGGCGCAGCGCCTCGGCCATGTTGCGCGTCACCGGCCCGGTCACTAGCAGCAGGTCGGCATGGCGCGGGCTGGACACGAAACGCAGCCCGAAGCGCTCCAGGTCGTAGGCGATGCCGGACAGCGCCGCGATCTCCAGCTCGCAACCGTTGCAGGAACCGGCGTCGATCTCGCGGATCGCCAGCGAGCGGCCGAGCCGCAGGCGGGCGCTCTCGGCCAGCCGCACCGCCAAGGCGGCGGCGGCATCGGCCGGCACCTCCGGCGCGGGATTGGGCAGCGGGCGCGACAGCAGCGCCTGCGCGAGCCGGGTCCATAGCATGGGCTAGCGCACCCCCCGCGATAGGCAGGCCGGCGCCCTGCCGGCCCGCGGATTCCGCCCGCACGCGCCGCCCTGCGCGACCCGGCCGCGGGCACCGCCCTGCGGCACTAGGAGGCCGACGCCGCCGCGCAGGCCACACCCGCAGGCGCCACCCTGCACGACACTGCCGTGCACGACCCCGTTGCGCGCCGTCCCACGGCGCGCGAGGGGTAGGGTCCTGATCATCCCGCAGGCCCGGCGCCGGGCCGAGGCACAGGAGCGTCCCGCATGACCTCGCCCACCAGCCCCGCCGCCCCGGCCCCGCGCGACCCGGCCGGCATCACGGAATACCACGCCCACATCTACTACGACCCCGCCGCCACCCGCCCCCAGGCCGAGGCGATCCGCGCCGAGCTGGCGGAGCGCTTCCCCGATGCCCGGCTGGGCCGCTGGCACGATACGCTGGTCGGCCCGCACACGCGCTCCATGTTCCAGGTCGCCTTCGCGGCGGCGCAGCTGCCGGCGATCCTGCCCTGGCTGCTGCTGAACCGGCGCGGCCTGGCGGTGCTGCTGCATCCCGAAACCGGCAACGCTTACGCCGACCACGCGCACCACGCTGCCTGGCTGGGCGAGGTGCTGCCGCTGCGGCTGGACGCGCTGCCGGGCGAGCGGTGACGCCGGGGCCGGCTGACGGGGAAGGGAAGGCCGGGGGAGTGAACTCCCCCGGACCCCCTCCTTTTTTTCGGGAGTAAAAGCGGCCCCGGCGGCCACCGGCGCGCCCGAAGACTCCCGAAAATAGAAGGGGGTCCGGGGGATACTTCCCCCCGGCCTGCTGCCTTCCTCACCTCCTGAAGCCTCACCCGCATCACAGGTCCACCCCGCTGCAGGACGGGTTGATCGAGGCGGCGCAGAGCGCGAAGTCGGCCACGCTGCCGCCGGCCATCGCGGCTTCCAGCAGCGGCCAGTGCAGCCAGCTCGGGTCGCGCGGAAAGGCGGCACGGAGCAGGCCGGTCTCGTCCAGCGCGATCCAGTGCAGCACCTCGCCGCGGAAGGATTCCACGATGCCCACGCCCTCCCCCGCCCGGCCGCGCGGCGGCGAGGGCAGCGGCACGGCGACCTCGCCCGGCGGCAGCGCGTCCAGCAGTTCCGGCAGCAGGCGCAGGCTCTCGCGCAACTCGGCGATGCGCACCCGCAGCCGCGCCGCCGCGTCGCCCGCCGTCAGCACGGGCACCGACACCTCGCCGTAGGGCGCCAGCGGCAGCACGGCCCGCGCGTCCATGCCCCGGCCCGAGGCGCGGCCCACCACCCCGCCCGCCGCGAAGCGCGCCGCCAGTTCCGGCGACACCACGCCGGTGCCCCCCAGGCGGTCCGCCAGCCCGGCATGGCCCTCGAACACCGCCACCAGCCCGGGCAGCGCCGCCGCCACCGCGGCCACCGCCTGCCGGATCGCCGCGTCCCCCGCCACGTCCAGGTCGGCCGCCACGCCGCCGGGGATCACGCGCTCCATCATCAGCCGGTGGCCGAAGGCCTCGGCGCAGGCGCGCAGCAGCATCTCCCGCAGCAGGCCGCAGCGCCCTTCCAGCCACGGGAAGCCCGCGGCGGCGCAAGTGTTGCCCCAGTCGCGGAGGTGGTTGGCCACCCGCTCCAGCTCGGCCATGACGGCACGCAGCACCGTGGCGCGCGGCGGTGGCACCGCGTCGGTGGCGGCTTCCGCCGCCAGGGCGAAGGCCCAGCCATGCGCCACCGTGCTGTCGCCCGACAGCCGCGCCGCGAAGCGCGCCGCCGTGCGCGGCGTCTTGCCCAGCATCAGCCCGATCGTGCCCTTGTGGGCGTAGCCCAGCCGCGCTTCCAGCCGCAGCACCGTCTCCCCCCGCACGTGGAAGCGCAGGTGCGCCGGTTCCGCCACGCCGTCGCGCACGGGGCCGAGCGACACCTGGTGCACGCCCTCCCCCGCCACGGGCAGGAATTCCGGTTGTGGCGGCGGGGCGGAACGGCGCACCGGCCCGGCCGAGAGCGGCGCGTCGAACACCCAGCGCCCGTGGTCCAGCCAGGGCCGCCCGTCCGTGCCGCCCTCGGCCACCAGTCCCCACAGGTCGCGCGCCGCCCGCTCCATCAGCGATGCCCCCGGCCGCGCCGGCGACAGCGCGGCGTAGCGCCCGTCCCGCGCCGGGGCGGAACACAGGATCACCCCGCCCACGGCCTCGTCCAGGAAGGCCGCGTGCACCGTGCCGGGCTCGCCCCACAGCCCCAGCAGCGCCAGCGTTGGCTCGGCCAGCAGCGCGCCGGGCAGCAGGGCCCAGCTCTCGGGCGGCAGGCGGAAACGCTCGTAGGGCAGCGCGCCCTGCAGCTGGCCGGCGCGGATCAGGGCAGTGGCGGGGGTCATCGCTCGTGGCCCGCAGGGAGGGCTCTGCCCCCCTGCACCCCCCGCCAAGAAACTGAGTTTCCTGGACCTTCCGTTCGTAAAAGTGTGACGCTGGTGGACAGGGGTGTCCCTTCGCAGGCGTAGCCGCCGCGAAGGGACACCCCTGTCCACCAGCGCCAACTCACGGCGGGGTCCGGGGACGGACGAGGTCCCCGGCACGGGCGAAGGCGAAGCCTTTGCCCAGGGGGCGGGGGGCAGCGCCCCCCGCGGGCCACCCGCGACACACTCATCGCAGCACCGCCGCCGCCTCGGCCAGCAGGGGCGGCGCGGCGAGGCCGAGCAGCACGGCCAGGGCGAGGTGGAGCCAGAGCGGGCCCAGCACCGCCCAGTCGGCCCGGAAGGCAGGCTCGGCGGCGGGCGGGGCGGCGTGCAGCGCCTGCATGGCGGCCGCCAGGGCCGCGCCCACCGCGAGCAGGCCCAGCAGCAGGAAGGGCAGCCACCAGCCGGACACCCGGGCCGCGGCGAGGCCCAGGCCGAGCTCGGCGAAGAAGGGCGCGAAGGGCGGCAGGCCGGCGAGGCCCGCCAGGGCCAGCCCCAGGCCCCAGCCCAGCGCCGGCTGCGCGGCCACCAGCCCGGCCAGCCCGGAATCGCCGCGCAGCGTCGCGGCCCGCCCCAGCGCGAACAGCGCCGCGCCCCGCAGCAGCGCCTGGCCGGCCAGCTGCACCAGCCCGGCCGCCGGCGCCCCCAGGCCGAAGCCCAGCGCCGCGAGCCCAATCTGCGCGTTGCCGGCCCAGCCCAGCAGGTGCCGGGCGTCGCCGCCGCGCGGCAGCGCCGCCGCCAGCAGCAGCGCCGCGAGCCCGAAGGCCGCCAGCCAGGGCCCGGGCGGCAGGGCCGCCGCGGCGGCCGCGGGCACCGCCGCGGCGCGCAGCACGGCGTGCAGCGCCGCCACCGGCAGCAGCCCCGCCAGCAGCGGCGCCAGGGACGCGGGCGCGGCGGCCTGGGCCGCGGGCAGCCAGCCCGGCAAGGGCACCAGCCCGGCCATCGTGCCGTAGCCCAGCAGCAGGAACACCCAGCCCAGGTTCAGCAGGCCGGCATCTGCCCCCGGCGCCGCGGCGCGCAGGGCGGCCCAGGACAGCGGAACCGCCGCCTCGGGCGGGACGGCCAGGATCAGCAGCACCGTGCCGAACAGCGCCAGCGCCAGCCCCGCGCCGCAGAGCACCGCCATCCGACGCGCCGCGCGGAGGGCTGCCGGGTCGCCGGACAGCGCCACCGCCCCGGCCGCGGCCAGCACCGCCGCCGCCAGCGCCAGCCAGCACAGGCCGGGATGGTCGGCCAGCAGGGCGAGGTGATGGGTGCCGAGCAGCAGCTGGAACAGCACGGGCTGCCCCCGCGCGGCCGCGGGCAGAACCGGCGGCGGCTGCGCGGTGGCGAACAGCGCCGCCGTCAGCCCGAGCAGGCTGCCCGGCAGCAGCAGCCACAGCGCCAGCGCATCGGCGCGCAGGAGGCCCAGCGCCCCCGACCCGCGCGGGGCGGCCAGCAGGCCGAGGCAGAGCAGCAGCCCTAGGGCGGCCGCGGCGAGGTTGCCCCAGCCCGCCTCGCGCGGCCGCGGCACGGAAAGCAGGGCGGCGGCCGCGGCGAAGGGCAGCAGCACCAGGGCCCAGGCCAGCACGGCGGCGAGGGAGGGCATCAGTGCGGCGTGCTCCCCGGCGGGTCGGGCGCCCCGTCCCGCAGGTGCCGCAGCAGGCCGCCCCGCAGCGCGACCAGGAGCGCGGAGCCCGGCAGCACCACGGCCAGGGCCACGGGCAGCGGCAGGCCGGGCACCGCCAGCGCCGCCAGCACCAGCCCGTGCCCCAGGCTCAGCAGCCCCGCCACCTGCATGGCCGCGCCGCGCCGCAGGATCGTCACCAGCATCCCCAGCAGCAGCATCGCCAGCGCCACGGAGAGTTCCTCGCGCACGGGAAAGGCGGCGGGGCTGCCGCGGGTCGCCGGCAACAGCAGCAGCGCCGCCACCGCCACGGTGGCGACGCCCGCCACCGGCCCCGCCACCGGCGCGCCGCCGCGTTCCGGCGGGGCGGGCCACCCGGCCAGCAGGCCGCGCGCCCCCCAGAGCAGCCCGGCCCCGAGCAGCAGCACGCCGGCCGTGGCCAGCAGCTCGGCCGAGCCCTGCCCGCCGCCGCGCCACCCCGCCACGGCGGCCAGCAGCACGCCCTGCGCGGCCAGGGTAGCGATCGCCGTGCCGCCCCGCGCCACGCGCAGCAGCGCCAGGGAGCAGAGCAGCAACCCGCCCACCAGCAGCGGCACGAGGCCGGGAAGGAGGTCCGCGCCGGCCATCTCAGCCGATCGCCGTGCCGACCGAGAGCAGCACCGCCCCCAGCAGCGCCAGCAGCAGCGCGCCGCCCAGAAAGGCCGGCACCCGCCGCGGGGCCGGCGCCGCCAGCAGCGTCCGCGCCGTGGCGAGGGCCAGGCAGAGCAGCGCCAGCTTGCCCGCCCAGCCCAGCAGCCCCACCGCCCAGGCGAGCGGCCCGGCTCCGGCGGGCGCGGTGCCGAAGGGCAGGAACAGGGTGATCAGCAGGTCGAGCCAGACCAGCAGCAGCAGCCCTTCCTGGAACTCCCACACCGCGAGGTGGCGGCCCGAAGCTTCCGCCAGCAGCGCCCGCCGCCCCGACCCTTCCCCGGCCGCGAAGGCGGGCAGCTGGTCCGTGGCGGCGAGGCCCAGCGCGGCCAGCGCCCCGGCGGCCAGCAGCAGCGGCAAGGGCCGCCCCTCCGTGCCTTCCGCGAGGCTGGCGGCCAGCAGGTCCAGGTTGGTGCCGCCGCCCAGCACCGCCAGCACCAGGGTCGCCACCAGCAGGGCGGGCGCCCCGAAGGCGGCGGCCGGCAGAGCGCGACCGACGGCCAGGCCGCCGGTGGCGGTGCCGCTGTCCAGGGCCGCCAGCAGCAGGGCGGCGCGGGCCAGCGCCAGCAGCCCGAACAGCAGGGGCAGGTCGGCCAGCGGCGCCAGCAGCATGCCGCGCGCGAAGGAGGGCACCAGGACGGCCGCCGCCAGGGTGGCCCCGGCCGCGAGATAGGGCGCGACGCGAAACAGCGGCGAAGCGTGTTCCGGCAGCAGCGGCGGCAGGGCGAGGTGCTTCAGCAGGTCGCGCCAGGGCTGCCAGGGCGCGGCGCCGCGCCGCCCTTCCAGCCGCGCCGCCAGCCAGGCCGGCAGGCCCAGCACCACCGGCGCCGCCAGCAGCACCAGCAGCAGGTGCAGCGCCTGGGTGGCGAGGCCGGACAGCGCCGTCATGCTGCCCCCCGGCGCGCGGCGTCGCCGCCGGCCGGGCGCGGCCGGCCAGGGGCTGCGGGCGGCACAGGCCTCACGGCCGCGGCCCCAGCCAGGTGGCCAGCACCAGCGCGGCCAGCAGCATCCCCAGCAGCAGCGCCAGCCCCCGCCGGGCGGAGCCCTCGCCCAGCCCGCCGCGCCAGCGCCCGCCCAGGGCGAGCAGCAGCGCCCGCGCCGGTTCGCGCAGCGTGTCCGGCGCGGGAACCGCTCGTTCCGGCCGCCCGTGCGCTTCGGCCGCCGCGACGGCCGCGGCGGGGCGCGCCCGCTGCGGCGGCCAGTCCAGGGTCAGGCCGGCGGCGCCGGGCTGCGTCGCCGGGTCGCCGAAGGGCAGGTGCGGCGGCGGTGCCATGAAGCCGCCCTCCCAGGCCGGGCCGCGCGCCGCCGGCGGGGCGCCGCCGCGGGCGCGAGTGACCCAGACCAGCGCCCCCGTCGCGGCCGCGAGCAGCAGGGGCACCGCCAGCGGCAGCAGGCGGCCGCCCTCGCCGCCGGCCTGCACCAGCAGGGGCCCCGCGACCTCCGCCGCCGCCGTGCCGGTCAGCCGGCCCAGGGCCGGTCCCGCCAGCAGCAGCAGCGGGCCGGGCAGCAGCCCCAGCCCCAGGGACAGCGCGGCCAGCCCCGCCAGCACCGGGCGGGCCGGGCCGGCAGCATCGGCCGCGCCCGCCGTGCGGGGGTGGCGGGGCCGGCCCAGGAAAGCCAGGCCGAGCAGCCGCAGCATCGCCACCGCGGTCAGGGACGCCGCCAGGGCCACGGCCGCCAGCACGCCCGCGACCACCAGCTGCAGCGCCACGTCGCCGGCGCGCCACGCCGCCAGGGTCGCCTGCAGCAGCAGCCAGCCCGAGGCGAAGCCGGCCGAGGGCGGCAGGAAGCAGGCCGCCGCCGCCCCGGCCGCCGTGCAGGCGGCCACGGCGGGCATGCCGGCCACCAGCCCGCCCAGCCGGTCCAGCGCCCGGGAACCGGCCGCGGCGGCGACCTCGGCGGTGCAGAGGAACAGCAAGGCCAGGAACAGGGCGGCGTGCAGGGCGTGCAGCAGCGCCGCCCCGGCTGCCAGCGCCGCCAGCGGCCCCAGGTCGGCGGCGCGGAACACCGCGGCCAACCCGAAGCCCAGCACCACCAGCCCGGCCTGCACCGCCGCGGTGCCGGCCACCAGCCCGTCCAGTTCAACCGCCGCCTGCGCCCGCTGCGCCCCGAGCAGCGCGACGGCGGCCCCCAGCACCGACAGGCACAGCCCCCACCAGGCCGGCTGGGCGGGGCCGGCGAGGTCGAGCAGCAGTCGCGCCACCACGTAGGCGCCCAGCGCCGCCGTGCCGCCTGCCAGCAGCGCCGCCACGTGCCCGGGCGCCGTGCCGGCCGCGCCGCGCCGGGCCCGCAGCAGCCCGGCCGGCGCCCCGGCCCCCAGCAGCACGAGGCCGAGCACCGCCGCGGCCCGCCAGCCTTCCGGCGGGGCGGCGCGCAGGGCGGCGAAGCGCATCGAGGCCGCACCCGGCGGACCGGCGCCGAGCAGCGCCAGGGCGGCCAGCAGGCAGGCGCCGCCGAGCAGCGCCGCCAGCAGCGCGGGACGGGCGGGCGCGGCGTCGCCGGGACGCGTCGCCTCGCCGTCGGGGGCCAGCATCGCCCAGGCGGCCAGGGCGGCCCCCTGCAACCCCAGCAGCAGGGTGAGGCCGTCGGCACCGGCCAGGCACAGCACGGCGCCGCCGAGAAACAGCGGCAGTGGCACGCGCTGCGACGGCGCCGCGCCCCGCCCATCCGGCAGGGCCCAGGCGCAGGTGGCCGCCGCCAGCAGGCCGAGGATCAGCAGGAACCAGCCCGACAGCCCATCGAGCCCCAGCGTCACGCCGGGATGGTCCGGCCCCAGGGCGGGCAGGAACCATTCCACCACGGCCGCGTCGGGCGCCACCAGCGCCAGCAGGCCCAGCCCGGCGCAGCACAGCCCCGCCAGGGCGGAGCCGCCCAGCACGGCGGTGTCGGCGGCGGGCCCGCGCAGAACCGCCCCGGCCAGGGCGAGCACGAGCAGCGACGCCAGCAGGACGAGGAGGAAGAACAGCACGGCCGCCACGATAGCAGGCGCGCCGGGGGGAGCCAGGGGGTGCGGCCGGCCGCACCCCCTGGCATACGCAAGCTGCTTCTCAAGGGGCTGTCCTCACCGTATTGAGAGCAATAAAGGGCCGCAATCGCGCCCGCTGGAGGAGTCCTCGAACACCATGGATCGCCGCAGCCTGCTCACCGGGGCCACCCCGGCCGTTCTGGCCACCGCCCTGGCCGCACCGCTGGCCACCACCCTGGCCACCCCGGCCCTGGCGCAATCGGCGCCCGAGATCCGCTGGCGCTGCGCCAGCTCCTTCCCGAAGTCGCTCGACACCATCTACGGCGCCGGCGAGCACGTGGCCAAGCGCGTGGCTGCCCTGACCGACAACCGCTTCCAGATCCGCATGTTCGCCGCCGGCGAGCTGGTGCCCGGCCTGGCGGTGGCCGACGCGGTGCAGAGCGGCACGGTGGAATGCGCCCACACCGCCTCCTACTACTTCGTGGGCAAGGACCCGACCTTCGCCTTCGACGGCACCGTCCCCTTCGGCGCCAACTTCCGGCAGATCAACGCCTGGCTGCAGGGCGGCGGCGGGCGCGAGGTGCTGCGCGAGTTCTTCGACGGCTTCGGCATCGTGTCCATCCCCGCCGGCAACACCGGCGCCCAGATGGGCGGCTGGTTCCGCAAGGAGATCCGCACCGTCGCCGACCTCAACGGTTTGAAGTTCCGCATCGGCGGCTTCGCCGGCAATGTCCTGCAGAAGCTGGGCGTGGTGGCGCAGCAGATCGCCGGCGGCGACATCTACCCGGCGCTGGAGCGCGGCACCATCGATGCCGCCGAGTGGATCGGCCCCTACGACGACGAGAAGCTCGGCTTCAACCGGGTGGCGCCCTACTACTACTACTACCCCGGTTTCTGGGAAGGCGCGCTGAACCTGTCGCTCTATATCAGCAAGGCGAAGTACGACGAGCTGCCGCCGCTGTACAAGGACGTGCTGGAAAGCGCCTGCCGCGACGCCACGATCGAGACCATCGCCAAGTACGACGTGCAGAACCCGCTGGCGCTGCGCCGGCTGTTTGCCTCGGGCACGCAGCTGCGCGCCTTCCCGCGCGAGGTGATGCAGGCCGCCTACAAGGCCTCCTTCGAGCTGTACGAGGAGACGGCGGCGTCCAATCCCCGCTTCAAGAAGGTCTACGAGCACTTCAAGGCCTTCCGCGACACCCAGCTGCAATGGTTCCGGGTGGCGGAGAATTCCTACGACAGTTTCGTCTACCTGATGCAGGCGCAGGAGCAGCAACAGGCTGCCCAGCCGCGCCGCTGAACGCCCCGCCGGGGTTTCCAAGGACATCATGAAGCCACTGCTCATCTTCAGCCGCACCGTGGACAGCATCAGCGCGCAGTTCGGCAAGCTCGCCGATTGGATGACGCTGCTGGCCGTGCTGATCAGCGCCGGCAACGCCTTCATACGCTACGGGCTGTCCTATTCCTCCAATGCTTGGCTGGAGGTGCAGTGGTACCTGTTCGGCGCCATCGTGATGCTGGGCGCCAGCTACACGCTCCAGCGCAACGAGCACGTGCGGGTGGACATCGTTTACGGCAACGTGTCCGACCGCACGCGGCTGTGGATCGACGTGTTCGGGCTGATCGTGTTCCTGCTGCCGGCCATGGCGCTGCTGAGCTGGATGACCTGGCCCTTCTTCACCGACAGCTGGATCCGCGGCGAGGGCAGCCAGAATGCCGGCGGGCTGCTGCGCTGGCCGGTCAAGATCCTGCTGCCGCTGGGCTTCCTGCTGGTGACGCTGCAGGGGCTGAGCGAGCTGGTGAAGCGCATCGCCCTGCTGGTGGGCGAACAGCCGCCCAGCGAGGCCGTGACCACCTACGAACGTCCCCTGCAGTAGGATCTAGGCTTCCATGAACGTGGATATCATGCCGCCGATCATGTTCGGCGGGCTGGTGCTTTTCCTGCTGCTCGGCTTTCCCGTGGCCTTCTCGCTGGCGGCCACGGGCCTGTTCTTCGGCTTCATCAGCATCGAGCTGGGCTTCTTCACCGAAGCCTACCTGTACAACCTGCCGCTGCGGGTCTTCGGCATCCTCAGCAACGACCTGCTGCTGAGCATCCCCTTCTTCACCCTGATGGGCGCGGTGCTGGAACGCTGCGGCCTGGCCGAGGACCTGCTGGAAGGCACCGGCCAGCTCTTCGGCAAGATCCCCGGCGGCCTGGCCTACGCGGTGATCCTGGTGGGCGCGGTGCTGGGCGCCATCACCGGCACGGTGGCGGCCTCGGTGATCGCGATGGGCATGATCTCGCTGCCGATCATGCTGCGCTACGGCTACGACGTGCGCATCGCCACCGGCGTCATCGCGGCGTCGGGCACCATCACGCAGGTGATCCCGCCCTCGCTGGTGCTGATCGTGCTGGGCGACCAGCTCGGCAAGTCGGTGGGCGACATGTACGCGGGGGCCATCGGCCCTTCCATCCTGCAGATCGTGCTGTTCGTGGGTTTTATCGCGGCGGTGTCGATCCTCGCGCCCCACAAGGTGCCGCCCCTGCCGGAATCGGCGCGCACGCAGCGCGGCTGGCCGCTGATCTGGCGGGTGTTCAAGGGCATGGTGCCCTCCGTGGTGCTGATCTTCCTGGTGCTCGGCACGATCTTCCTGGGCCTCGCCACCCCCACGGAGGCCGGCGCCATGGGCGCGGTGGGCGCCATCGCCCTGGCGATGGTGAACGGCCGCTATTCCTGGAAGCTGCTGCGCGAGGCGATGAGCAACACCATGCGGATCACCGCCATGGTGATCTTCATCCTGATCGGCGCCACCGTGTTTTCCCTGGTGTTCCAGGGCGTCGATGGCGGCATCTGGCTGGAACACCTGCTGTCGCACCTGCCGGGCGGTCAGATCGGCTTCCTGGTCTTCGTCAACATCTTCATCTTCTTCCTGGCCTTCTTTCTCGACTTCTTCGAGATCGCCTTCATCATCATCCCGCTGCTCGCCCCCGTGGCGGCCAAGCTGGGCATCGACCTGGTGTGGTTCGGGGTGCTGCTCTGCGTGAACATGCAGACCTCCTTCATGCACCCGCCCTTCGGCTTCGCGCTGTTCTACCTGCGCGGCATCGCGCCGCGTTCCGTGAAGTCCTCGGATATTTACTACGGCGCGATCCCCTGGCTCCTGCTGCAGCTCGCCCTGGTGGGAATCCTGATCCTGTGGCCGGAAAGCGTGACCTATTGGCTGGACAAGGGTTCGGGCGTGGACCCCTCCACCGTGCGGATCGAGGTGCCGATGCCCGACATGGGCGAGGAGCCGCCGATCGAGTTCAAGTAGCGCTGCCGGCGCGGTCCGGGCGGCGCGCTCCGGGCCGCGACCTTCGCTGTTGTCCGGCGTTACCCCAGGCTTTCCGCAACGGGGGAAACAGCCGATGACGCGTGACAGCCGGGGCCGGCGCGCATGTCCTTCCTGAAATTCCTCCTCGGCCGCCCGGTCGCCAACCGGGAAGCCGAGGGGCGCAAGATCGGCGTGGTCGCCGGCGTGCCCGCCATGGGGCTCGACGGGCTCGGCTCCGCCTCCTACGGGCCCGAAGCGGCACTGGCCGTGCTGGCGGTGGCGGGCACGGCGGGACTGGAACATCTGACGCCAATCATCTGGGTGATCCTGGCGCTGCTGGCGGTGCTGTTCCTGTCCTACTGGCAGACCATCGCCGCCTACCCGAACAACGGCTCCTCCTACCTCGTGGCCCGGGAGAACCTGGGCGAGAAATCCGGGTTGCTCGCCGCGGCGGCGCTGATGGTGGACTACCTGCTCAACGTCGCCGTCGGCATCTCGGCGGGGGTGGGGGCGCTGACCTCGGCCCTGCCGGTGCTGCACCCCTACACGCTGCCGCTCTGCCTGGGCATCCTGGCCGTCATCACCCTGGTGAACCTGCGCGGCACGCGGGAGGCCGGGCTGGCGCTGTCGGTGCCGACCTACCTGTTCATCGCCAGCCTGGCCGCCGTGCTGGTCTGGGGCCTGTTCAAGATGATGGGCGCCGAGGGCCCGCCGCAGCCGGTGGTGCCGCCCCCGCCGCACCCCCAGGGCCAGGAAGCCCTGACGCTGTGGCTGCTGCTGCGCGCCTTTGCCAGCGGCTGCACCGCCATGACCGGCGTGGAGGCGGTGAGCAACAGCATGAGCGCCTTTCGCGAGCCGCGGGTGAAATACGCCCATGGCACGCTGGCGGCCATCGTGGCGGTGCTGGGCCTGCTGCTGTTGGGCATCGCCCACCTCGCCCAGGGCTACGGCATCATGGCCATGGACCAGACCGCCGAGGGCTACCAGAGCGTGCTGTCGCAGCTGGTGGCCGCCGTGGCCGGGCGGAACTGGCTGTATTACCTGACCATATCGAGCGTGCTGGCGGTGCTGTGCCTCTCGGCCAACACCAGCTTCGTGGGCTTTCCGCGCCTGTGCCATCTGGTCGCGCAGGACGGCTACCTCCCGCGCCCCTTCGCCGTGCCCGGCCGGCGGCTGGTGTATTCAGTGGGCGTGCTGTTCCTGACGGTGGGCGCGGGTGGGCTGCTGATCCTGTTCGGCGGCATCACCGACCGGCTGATCCCGCTGTTTGCCGTGGGGGCGGTGATGTCCTTCACCTTGTCCCAGGCCGGCATGGCCGCGCATTGGTGGCGCGCGGGCAAGGACGGCGAGGCCGGCAGCCGCGGTGGCACGCGGCTGAAGCTGGCGATCAACGGCACGGGCGCGCTGTTCACGGCGGCGGCTCTGCTGGTGATCCTGGTGGCCAAGTTCACCGAGGGCGCCTGGCTGACCGCCATCATCATTCCCGCCGCCCTGCTGCTGCTGGTGACCGTGCGCCACTACTACGACGGCGTGGACCGGCAGGTGCTGCGCGGAGCCGAGCGCCGCATCGCCGTGCGGTCCGACCCGACCCCGCCCGCCGTGCTGGTGCCGATCGCGCGCTGGGACCGGCTGAGCCGCAAGGCGGTGGAGGTGGCGCGGCAGCTCTCGCCCGAGGTCACCGTGCTGCACGTCACCGAGCTGGCCGGCCCCGATGAAGAAGCGCCGGACGAAGCCCAGTCCAAGGCCCTGCGCGAGGAATGGCGCGACGCGGTGGAGCAGCCCCTGCAACGCGCCGGCGCGCCCCTGCCCAGGCTGCGGCTCCTGTCCTCGCCCTTTCGCAGCGTCCTGGCGCCGCTGCTGCGCGAGGTGGAGGCGGTGCAGCGTCGCTCCCCCGGCCGCGCCATCGTGGTGGTGCTGCCGGAACTGGTGGAAGGCCACTGGTGGGCCCGGGTGATGCACGAGCACCGCGAGCGCCGCCTGCGCGCCCAGCTGCTGCGCCACGGCGGGGCCGGCCTGACCGTGCTGTCCGTGCCCTGGCAGCTGGTGCCGCCCGCCCCGGCCGAAGCCATGGCCGAGGAAGAGCCCGCGCCGGAACCGGCGGGCTGAGGTTGGTCTTCGGTGTTCTGGCCGGGGCCAGAGGGGCGCTGCGCCTTTGCCCTGGTGTCCAGGGGCAGCGCCCCTGGCCAACGCTCAAACCACCCGGAACCGGCCGCCCCGCCCGGAGCGGATGCCCCGGCTCAGGCCGGCTTCGCGGTGCCGGCGGACAGGCGGGCCTTCAGATTGAAGCCGAGATCGGCGGCCTCGTCCGGCGACACCGGGACGCCGGCCGCGATCAGGCGGCGCGCCACCACGTGGTCGGCAGCGCGGTTGACGCTTTCCACGCCGCGCAGCACGTCGCCCTCGTAGCAGAATACGGAGAAGCTGCCGCTCTCGACGTCGCCGCGCACCACGGTGCGGTCCTGGTCGATGGCCAGGCCGGCGATCTGCAGCCGCAGCTTGCCCTGGTCGCTCCAGAACCAGGGCACGGCGCGATAGGGCAGGGCAGGGCCACCGGCCAGGCGTGCCGCCAGGGCGCGCGCCTGGTCCACCGCGTTCTGCACGGATTCCAGCCGCACGGGATGCCGGGCATAGGCGCCGGGATACAGGGCGCAGTCGCCGATCGCCGCCACGTCCGGGTCGGGGGTGAACAGCGTCTCGTCCACGATGATGCCGTTGCCCGTGGGCAGGCCGCAGTCTCGCGCCAGTTCCTGGTTGGGCTGCACGCCGATGCCGACCACCACGAGGTCCGCCCGCACCACCTGCCCGCCGGCCTCCACCCCCGCGGCGCGGCCGTTCTCGGCGATGATGCGCGTGGCGGGGGCGTTGAACAGGAAGCGGATGCCGGCCTCGGCGTGGCGGGCGCCGAAGAACAGCGCCGCGGTCTCGGAGGTGGTGCGCGCCATCGGCCGCGCGGTGGCCTCGATCACCGTGACCGGCAGGGGCTGGGCCACGGCCAGCGCCGCCACCTCCAGCCCCACGAAGCCGGCGCCCACCACCGCCACCTCGCGCGCCGTGGCCATGGCTTCGCGCAGCGCCCGCGCGTCGGCCAGGCTGCGCACCATGAACACGCCGGGCAAGTCCGAGCCCGGCACGGGCAGCACGCGGTTGCGGGCGCCGGTGGCGAAAACCAGCCGGTCGTAATCCAGTGCGGTGCCGGAGCGCAGCCGGACGCGCTTGGCCGGCCGGTCCACGGATTCCACCGTTTCGCCCAGCAGCAGTTCCACCCGCTGCTGCGCGTAGTAGTCGGCGGCACGGAAGAACAGGGACTGTTCCGTGGCCTGCCCGGCGAGGAATTCCTTGGACAAAGGCGGCCGCTGGTAGGGCGCCTCCACTTCGTCGCCGATCAGCGTGATCGCGCCGTCATAGCCGCCTTCCCGCAGGGAGGAGGCGAGTTGCGAGGCGGCCTGCCCGGCCCCCACCACGACGATCCCGGGCATCAGCCCCGTCCCCGCACCGCGACGCCGAGCCGCATCCTGACCGCTCCCCCGTGTTGATCGGGCGGCACCCTACGGTGGCGGGCGGACGGCGGCAAACCGGCGCGCTGCTCCTGCCGCCCGGTCAGATCGCCGGGCTGCCCGCTCCCATGCCCGCCACCCCGGCCGAGCGCGTGGCACCGTAGGGCACGCCCGCGAAGTCGCGCAGGCGCTGTTCCACGTTGTTGAAGGCGTTGCGCTGCGCCGGGGACAGCGGCGCATCCGGAGTGCGGGCGCGGTGCTCCAGCCAGCGCGCCACCGTGGCGGCGCCGCGGCGATGCGCGGCCGCCACCAGCCCGGCCTCGGTCAGCGGCACGGGTTGGCCGTCCAGCCCCGGCAGCACCTGTCCCACCGTCGCCATGCTGCCATTGGCCGTCAGCTGCGACGCCTTGCGCTGCAGGTAGGTATCCATCGCCGCTTCCTGCGCCGCGGCATTGCCGAGGAAACCGGCATCGCTGGTCACGCCCTGCCGCGCCGCGGTGTCGGTCCAGCGGCCCTGCGCGTCCTGCCAGCCGATGTCGCGCAGCGCGACGGGCATGAACTGGTAGCGGCCCAGCGCGCCGGAGGAGGCGTTGCGCGCGCCGTAGCCCATGCCCGGCTCCTGCCCGCTTTCCAGCAGGGCGATCCGCGCCCGCAGTTCCGCCTCCCCTGCCCCGGGCGCGGCGGCGAAGGCGCGCGGTGCGGGGGTGCGCAGCGCCACCACCTGCACCCCGGCGGGGGCGGCCGTGCGGTCCGGCCCGGCCGCGGTTCTGGCCAGGCTGCGGGCAGCAGCGGCGGCGTCTCGCGCCTGGCTGTTCGCTTCCGCCTGGGCCAGCAGCGCCAGGGACTGGGCGTTGATCCGGGCCGCCTGGGGCCGGGCGGGCGGAAACGGCGCCTGCGCGCGGGCGAGGGCGCCCTTGAAGTCGGCGGTCTTGGCCACGGCCTTGCCGCCGGCCGTGGGCGCGGGATGAGATGTGGGCGCGAGGCGGCCGGTGGCCTGGGTCGTCACGGTCCGAAGCGCCTCCTCTGCGTCCCATTGCATCCTGGGGCGCATTGGTTGACGGGACGTGAACGATGCCGGCTGCACCCCGGCCCGCCGGCGCGCCGTTGTGTTGCGCACCAGCGCAGGAAACCCGCCATGTCCGAACAGCAGCGCCCCCCGCAACACCAGGACAAGCAGCCCGGCATCGAGGCCGAGATGACGCCCCGGCCCGAGAGCGAGATGCGCCACTGGAAGCCGGCGAACAAGCTGGCCGGCAAGGGCGCGATCGTGACGGGCGGGGATTCCGGCATCGGCCGCGCGGTCGCGATCGGCTTCGCCAAGGAGGGCGCCGACGTGGTGATCCTGTACAAGGACGAGCATGGCGACGCGCAGGACACGCAGCGCTTGGTGGAAGCGGAAGGCCGGCGCTGCGAGATCATCGCGGGCGATGTCGGCGACAGCGGTTTCGTGCGCGAAGCCGTGAACCGCGCGGCGCAGTTCCTGGGCGGCACCATCGACATCCTGGTGAACAACGCCGCCGAGCAGCACGAATGCGAGGACGTGGCCGAGATCCCCGAGGAGCAGGTGGAGCGCACCTTCCGCACCAACATCTTCGGCTATTTCTGGATGGTGAAATACGCCGTGCCGCACATGAAGGAGGGTGGGGCGATCATCAACACCACCTCCGTCACCGCCTATCGCGGCAGCCCGCAGCTGCTGGACTATTCCGCCACCAAGGGCGCGATCCTGGCCTTCACGCGGGCGCTGTCGCAGCAGCTGTGGCAATCGCGCAAGATCCGGGTGAACGGCGTGGCGCCGGGGCCGATCTGGACGCCGCTGATCCCCGCCTCCTTCGACGACGAGAGCACGGCGAAGCACGGCGCTTCCGCCAAGATGGGCCGCGCCGGCCAGCCGGACGAATGCGCGCCGGCCTATATCTTCCTGGCCTCCAACCTCGACAGCTCCTACATCACCGGGCAGGTGATCCACCCCAACGGGGGCGACGTGGTGAACGGCTGACGGTTCGGGGACGCGCGCCCCCGCCGGGCCACGCGTCCCCTGCCACCCCAGGGCGGTGTGCGCGCCGCCGAGGAGCGAGCCCTTGCCCGTCACGCCTTTCACCGTGTCCTGGGACGCCGAGGCGGTCCGCCGCGTCCTGGACCGCGTCCGGCAGCATCCCTTCCCGCCCGCGCCGCAAGGCAGCGGCTGGCGCTACGGCGTGGAGGACGGTTTTCTGCGCGACCTCTGCGCCTACTGGACCGATGGCTTCGACTGGCAGGCAGCGGTGGCGAACCTCAACCGCTTCCCGCAATTCACCGCCACGGTGGACGGCTTCCCGCTGCACTTCCTGCATGTGCGCGGCGAGGCGACAGAACGGCGGCCGCTGCTGCTGACCCATGGCTGGCCGGGCTCGCATTTCGAGTTCTGGAAGGTGATCGAGCCCCTGGCCTTTCCGTCCCGCCACGGTGGCCGGGCGGAGGACGGTTTCGACCTCGTGATCCCTTCCCTGCCCGGCTTCGGCTTTTCCGGCCGGCCCGCCGCGCCGATTGACCAGCGCCGCACGGCGGAACTGTTCCGCCAACTGATGACGGAGGTGCTAGGCTATCCCCGCTTCCTCGCCCATGGCGGCGACTGGGGCGCGATGGTGACGGGCTATCTCGGGCTGGACCACGGCGACGCGGTGGCGGCCGCCCACATGACCATGCTGTTCCCGCAGCCCGGGGCGGAGCCGGACACCGCCGAGGAGAAAGAGTGGGCGGCGAAGCCGCCAATGATCGAGCAGGCGCTCGGCGGCTATCGCCACGTGCAGGCCACCAAGCCGGGTGGGCTGGCGCAGGCCATGGCGGGCAACCCCGTGGGCCAGGCCGCCTGGATCATCGAGCGTTTCCACGACTGGGCCGACCTGCGGGAACGCCCCTTCGAGGACGTCTTCACGCGCGACGAGCTGCTCACCAACGTCATGATCTACGTGATGACGGAAGCCTTCGCCACGAGCACCTGGTTCTACGTCGCCGCCGTCGAGAAGGCGCTGCGCAAGCTGCAACCCGGGCAGCGCGTCACCACGCCCACCGCCTTCGCGCGCTTTCCCGACCCGCTGCATCCCTGGCCGCCCCGACCTTTCGTCGAGAAGGGCTACACGGTGAGCCGCTGGACGGACATGCCGCGCGGCGGGCACTTCGCGGCGCTGGAAGCGCCCGACCTGCTGGTGGACGACCTGCGCGACTGGGCGGCCGCGGCCTGGCGCTGAGCTCGTCGCGCAGGGGCGGGTGGGGTTGTGGCCGTCGCCGCCGGACGATGGCCTGGCCTGTGGCGGCGAGGAAGGCCGGGGGAGTGAACTCCCCCGGTCCCCCTCCTTTTTTCGGGAGTAAGAGAGCCCCGGCGGCCACCGGCGCCCCCCCCAAGACTCCCGAAAATAGAAGGGGGTCCGGGGGGATACCTCCCCCCGGCTTGCTGCTTCCACCCAGTCCGAACAATGGCGCGAGGTGAGCGGCTGCCTTCCTCAGCGCACCAGCGGGCAGCCGCCCTCCGCCATCGGCCGGAAGGCCTGCTCCGCCGGCAAGCTCTGCACGAGGTTGTAGTAGTCCCAGGGATAGCGGGATTCCGACGGCTTCTTCACCTGGAACAGGTGCATGGCGTGGATCGCCCGCCCATCCGCGCGCACCGTGACCTGGCCGAAGAGCGGGTCCTGGATCGGCGCGCGCTTCATGGCCGGTACCGCCTCGCGCGCGTCGTCGCTGTTCGCGGCGGCCACGGCGTTCAGGTAGGCCAGGGTCGCGGAATACACCCCGGCGTGGTTGGAGGACGGCATGCGGCCGTTGTTGCGCTCGGCGAAGCGGCGGCTCCAGGCGCGGGTGGCGTCGTCCATGTCCCAGTAGAAGGCTTCGCTCAGCAGCAGCCCCTGCCCGGTCTGCAGCCCCATCGCGTTGATGTCCTGCACGAACAGCAGGAAGCCCACCAGGGACTGCCCCGATCCCGGCGCGCCGATGCCGAACTCCGCTGCCTGCTTCACCGCGTTCAGCGTGTCCGTGCCGGCATTGGCCAGCCCGATCACCTTGGCCCGCGACCCGCGCGCCTGCAGCAGCAGGGAGGAATAGTCGGTGTTGCCCAGCGGATGCCGCGCGGTGCCCAGCACGCGGCCGCCGTGGCCGGTGACGTACTCGCTGGCGTCGCGGGTGATGGACTGGCCCAGCGCGTAGTCCACCGCCAGGAAGTACCAGCTGTCGCCGCCGCGCTGCACCATGGCGGCGGCAGTGGAATTGGCGATGGCCCAGGTGTCCGTCACCCACTGCACGGTGTTGGGCGAACAGGCCCGGCCCGTCAGGTCCGACGAGGCCGTGGAGGAAGCCAGGAACGTCGCGCGGGAATTGCGCAGGAGGTCGTTCACCGCCAGGCCGACGGCGGAGTTCGGCACGTCCACCACCGCATCCACCCCGTCCACGTCGATCCAGCGCCGCACCAGGGCGGAGCCGACATCGGCGCGGTTCTGGTGGTCGCCGCCCACGATCTCGACGCGGATGTTCTTGCCGCCGCCGTTGAAATCCTCCGCCGCCATGCGCGCGGCCAGCACGGAGCCGGGGCCGTTGTAGTCCTGGAAAATGCCGGAGGTGTCGTTCAGCACTCCCACCCGCACCACGCCGCCCGAGATGTCCGCCTGCGCCGGCCGGCACAGCCCGGCCAGCAGCGCCCCCGCCATCAGCATGGCGAGCCCGATCCCCTGATGCCTCAACGCACGTCCTCCCTCTCGTTCTGGTCGTGTTTTCTGCTGGCCCGGTTTTCCGGGAATGGAACGGGCCGCACCGAGGGCGCCCCGCCGCAACATGGTCGCCGCCGGCACTGGCCGCGGCCGGCTGCCCGCCTCCTGCGGGCAGCAAGGCCCCGCAGTGATCTGCCGCCGGACCCGATCCGCGGCGGCCGGCAAGAGCCGGAGCGCCGGGTCGGGCCTGCGAACAGCGGTTTCTAGACTTGCTGCTCCGGCAGCCGCACCACCAGCCCGTCCAGGGCCGCCGTCATCTCGATCTGGCAGCTGAGGCGGCTGTTGGGCAGGCGGTCGCTGGCGGTGCCGTCCAGCAGCGCGTCCTCGTCCGCCGACATGGCCGGCAGCAGCGCCAGGAATTCCGGCTCTACGTAAACGTGGCAGGTCGCGCACATCGCGTTGCCGCCGCATTCCGCGACGATGCCGGCGATGCCGTGCGCCACGGCGCCGTGCATCACGCTGTCGCCGGCGGGAAGCTCCAGCGTCTGTTGGCGGCCGTCGGGGTGGAGGAAGCTGACATTCGGCATGGGATGGTGTCTCACGCGCCCGCGGGGCGAAGGGTGACCGGCAGGCTCGCCAGCCCGCGCAGCGTGTTGTTGTACTTGCGCACCGGCTCGCCGGTGATCTCGATGGCGGAAACCTTGCGCGCCAGGGCGGCCAGCATGACCTCGCCCTCCAGCCGCGCCAGCAGCTGGCCCACGCACATATGCACGCCCGAACCGAAGCCGACATGGCCGCTGGTACGGCGGGAAATGTCGTAGCGTTCCGGCTCCTCCCAGCGGCGCGGGTCGCGGTTGGCGGCGCCCAGGAACATCAGCACCTTCTGCCCTTCGCCCACGGTGGTGCCGCCGACCACCACCGCGCGGGTGGTGGTGCGGAAAAAGGTCTGCACCGGGCTCTCGAAGCGGATCGCCTCCTCGAAGGCGCCACGGGCCAGGGACGGGTCGGCGTGCAGCCGGGCCCATTGGTCCGGGAAGCGCGCCAGGCAGTAGATGGCGGCGCCGATGCCGTGCACGGTGGTGTCCAGCCCCGCCGTCAGCAGCGAGCGCACCAGCATCGCCGCTTCCGCGGGCGTGATCTCGCCGGTGTCGGCGGCCGCGTGCACCTGGGCGCCGATGCCGTCCGGCGCGAGGTTCTCGCGCTGGCACTGTTCCGTCACCCAGGCGACGTGCGGCGCCGCATCCGCCAGCGCCTGCCGGCGCAGCGCGTTGTCGGGGCCGAAGGCGTTGAAGGCCAGGCCGCCATAGGGCAGCAGGTGCTCGCGCCCGTCCTGTCGCAGCCCCACCGCGTCGGGAAACACGGTCAGCGGGAAAGCCTCGGCGAGGTCGGCGATGCCGTCGAAGGAACCACGCCGCACCAGCTCCTCCGCCTTGCGCTCGGCGGCGGCGGCGAAGCCTTCGCGCAAGCGCTTCATCACCGCGGGGGACAGCGCGCGGTTCAGCACGGCCCGGGCGCGGTCATGCTCGGGCGGGTCGGTTTCCAGCACCAGGCTGGGCGGGCGCCAGGGCTTTTCCCGGGCGAAGTCGCTCATGCCCACGCCGCGGCTGGAACAGAAGGTCTGCCAGTCGTTCAGCACGGCATGGACCTCGGCGTAGCGGGCCACGGCATAGATGCCGTAGCGGTCCAGCCACACGATCGGGCCGGCTTCGCGCAGCTCCTCGTGGATGCGGTGCGGGTTCTCGAAGAACTCCATCGAGAAGGGGTCGGCGTGGGACACCGGCGCCGCCGGGTGTGCCGCCGTGTCGGTGGCGGGTGGCTCGGTGGTGATGCTCATGCGGTGTCCTCCGGGTGGAAGGGATGCCATTGCGCCGTGCCCAGGACCGCCGTCGCGCGCCGCGCGGCTGGCGCGGCGGCGCGGGGCGGCCCGGAGATGCGGCGGCGGAAAGGCGCGGAAGCCGTGGCGGATCGGGGTCGCGCCGGGCAGGACGGCGACGCCGGAACAGGCAACGCCGCCGGCCGGGCCGCCGTCGCGCCCCTGCTGCCGGTCCGGGCGCGCGCGCCGGGGGCGCTTCGCTGCGGGAACGCCTGCCTCATCCCTGGACCCTGTTTTCCTCGATCAAAGGCGGGTTGCTCCGCTCTCGGCGCGGCCGGTGGCCGTTGCCCGGCATTGTCGCCCAAGGTCGGCGGGGGGAGCAATCTCCCATTCCGCTCCCCCGCGCCGCGGCCGGAATGCCGCGCGCGGCATCGGGCGCACGGTGCGTCGCGTGACGTCGGGTTCCGGTCCTGCGTATTGCGCGCTCCCCCGAAACACCGATATGTCCTGTTGGGAATAGCGAGCGGGAGAACGCTGCCATGCTGCGTCGTCGGCCCCTGGTGGCGGCACTCGCTGCCGCCGTTCCGCTCGGCTGGCCCGCCCTGTCCCGGGCGCAGGGCGCCGAGGGCCCCACGGTGTTCGCCGCCGCCAGCCTGACGGACGCGATGCGCGCGCTGGGCGAGCAGTGGCGCGCCAAGGGCCACCCGGCGCCGCGCTTCTCCTTTGCCGCGTCCTCGGCGCTGGCGCGGCAGATGGAGCAGGGCGCGCCCGCCGACCTCTTCGCCTCCGCCGACGAGCCCTGGATGGACTACGTCCAGGGGCGCGGCCTGATCGTGGAAAGCACCCGCTCCAGCCCGCTGAGCAACAGCCTCGTGCTGATCGCGCCCGCCGACCGGCCCGGACCGGCGGTGACGCTGGACCGCGGCACCGACCTCGCCGCCCTGCTCGGCCCGGACGGACGGCTCGCCACCGGTGATCCCACCAACGTGCCGGTGGGCCAGTATGCCGAAGCCGCGCTGCGCTGGATGGGGCAGTGGGAGGCGCTGTCGCCCCGCATCGCCCGCGCCGACAATGTCCGCTCCGCCCTGCTGCTGGTGGAGCGCGGCGAGGCGCCGCTGGGCATCGTGTATGCCACCGATGCCGCGGCCTCGCGCGGGGTGCGGGTGGTGGCCAGCTTCCCGGCCGACAGCCACCCGCCGGTGACCTATCCCTTCGCCCTGGCCCGCCGCGCCGCCGGCCATGCCGAGGCGCGCGCCTTCCTGGCCTTCGCCACCGGCGCCGAAGCAGCCGCCGTTTACCAGCGCTTCGGCTTCGGGTGGCGGGCGGAATAGCGGCCCTGCCGGGGAGCCCGCACCGCCCATGCCGCTGCCCGACGGCGCGACCGCCTGGCTGAGCGCGGAAGAATGGCAGGCCGTGCGCCTCAGCCTGGCGGTGGCGCTGCGCTCGGTGCTGTTCGGCCTGCCGCCGGCGGTGCTGGCGGCCTGGCTGCTGGCGCGGGGGCGCTTTCCCGGCCGGGCGCTGCTGGACGCGCTCGTGCACCTGCCGCTGGTGATGCCGCCCGTGGTGGTGGGCTGGCTGCTGCTGGTCACCTTCGGGCTGCGCGGGCCGCTGGGGGCGCCGCTGCACGAATGGTTCGGGATCCGGCTGGTGTTCACCACCGCCGGCGCGTCCCTGGCCACCGCGGTGATGAGCTTTCCCCTGATCGTGCGCGCAGTGCGGCTGAGCCTGGACGGGGTGGACCCCGGGCTGGAAGCCGCGGCGCGCACGCTGGGCGCCGGGCCGCTGGACCGCTTCGTCACCGTCACCCTGCCGCTGATCGCGCCGGGCATTCTGTCGGGCGCCATCACCGCCTTTGCCGCGGGGCTGGGCGAGTTTGGCGCGGTGATCACCTTCGCCTCCAACATCCCCGGCGCCACCCAGACGCTGCCGCTGGCGATCTACAGCGCCACCCAGACCCCGGGCGGCGAGGCGACGGCCGCCAGGCTCGCCGCCGTGTCCCTGGTGCTGGCCGTGGCCGGCCTGCTGCTGGCCGAGTTCCTGGGGCGTCGCCTGCAGGTGCTGCTGGGGCGGGCGCCGCGTTGAGGCGGCCCCGCTGATGCTGGAGCTCGCCCTGCGGCATCGCTTTCCCGGCCCGGACGGCTTTTCCCTGGATATCGACCTCGCCCTGCCCACGCCGGGCGTGACCGCGATCTTCGGCCCGTCCGGCTGCGGCAAGTCCACGGTGCTGGCGGCGGTGGCCGGGCTGCTGCGGCCGCAGGCCGGGCGCATCGCACTGGACGGGCGGGTGCTGTTCGACGCGGCGCGGCGGCTGGAGGTCCCGGCGGAACGGCGCCGCTGCGCCGTGGTGTTCCAGGATGCGCGGCTGTTTCCGCACCTCTCGGTGGCGGGCAACCTGCGCTACGGGCTGCGCCGCGCGCCCTCGGGAGCAATAGGGCCAGGCTTCGCCGAGGTGGTGTCCCTGCTGGGCATCGAAGGCCTGCTCAGCCGCCGGCCGGCGGGGTTGTCGGGCGGGGAGAAGCAGCGCGTGGCGCTGGGCCGGGCGCTGCTGTGCCGCCCGCAGCTGCTGCTGATGGACGAGCCGCTGGCCGCGCTGGACGCGCCGCGCAAGGCCGAGCTGCTGCCCTTCCTGGCGCGGCTGCGCGACGCGCTGCGGGTGCCCGTGCTCTACGTGACGCACGCGCTGGACGAGGTGGACCACCTCGCCGACACGCTGGTGCTGCTGCAGGCGGGCCGCGTGCTGGCCAGCGGCGGGGTCGAGGCGCTCTCGGCCCGCACCGACCTGCCGCTGCTGCTGGATCGGCGCGACGCCGGGGTGGTGCTGTTCTGCACCGTGCTGGCGCACGAGCCGGGGCGCGGCCTGTCCCGCCTGGGCTTCGCGGGCGGCGAGCTGCTGGTGCCGCTGCAGCCGGGCGCCGCGGGATCGGCGCTGCGGGTGCGGGTGCGCGCCCGCGACGTGGCCGTCGCCACCGAGGCCCCGCGCGGCCTGTCCGTGCAGAACATGCTGCGGGCGGTGCTGGAGGCGATCGAGCCCGGGCGGCCGCACGAGGTGACGCTGCGGCTGCGCGTGGGACCCAGCACCCTGTTGTCGCGCGTGACGTCGGATGCGGTGGGGCGGCTGGGGCTGGCGCCGGGCATGCCGCTCTGGGCGCTGGTGAAGTCCGTGGCCTTCAGCCCGGGGCCGGGACGACGGGAGGAGGTGGAGGCGTGACGCGCCCGGCGCAGCCCGCATTCTGCCGGGTGGCCCGGGCGCGCGGTGCCGGCGGCCGGCACGGCCGGCCCCGCGTCGCCGCCGCGGCGATTGCCCCCCTGGTCCCCGCGTGATTGGGTCGCCGCGATGCCCAAGCCGAGAACAGCCACCGCCGCGGATGCCGACGCGCCCCCGAGGCTGAGCGTGCGCCTGGACCTCGGCGCCGGCCTGCGCATCGGGCCGGGCAAGGTCACGCTGCTGGAGGAGATCGGCCGCAGCGGCTCCATCTCCGCCGCGGGACGGGCGCTGCGGATGTCCTACCGGCGAGCCTGGGAACTGGTGGAGGACCTCAACCGCGGCATGGGCACGCCGGTGGTAGAAACCGCGGCGGGCGGCGCCGGCGGCGGCGGGGCCCGGCTGACGGCGGCGGGCGAGGCCGTGGTGCAGCGCTACCGCGCCATCGAGGCCGACACCAACGCGGCGGCCGGGGCGCATCTCGAAGCGCTGGCCCGCATCCGCCAGGGCTGACGGCGCGGCCGGGTCGCCGCCCCGCACCGCGCCGTCTCCGGGGCGGCATCGCCGGCCGAACCGTGCCGCCCGTGTTGCGGGCCGGTCACACCGCCGGGGTGAAGCGGCGCGCGGCGGCTACCGCCCCCAGGCCTTGCGCAGCGCCTCGGCGGGGGAAAGCTTGTTGGCTAGGCAGGCGCGGGCCATGGCCAGCGCCGCGTCGCGGGTCGCGGCGATGGCCAGGTGGCCGCCGCGATGGGCGAACACCGCCCCGGGAATGCCGCAGGCCTTTTCCAGCGCGGCATCCTGCAGGCCGCGCCAGGCTTCGGGCATGTCGAGGCGGTTCTTGAGGCTGCCCTTCTCGGCCGGCATCGCCTGCAGCTTCCAGCGGCCATCCGGCTCGGGGCTCATGACGTAGAGGATGGGCATGGCCAGCTCGGAGGCCGTGCGCTGCCAGGGCATGCCGCGCGGCAGTTCCAGCAGGTCGGGGTGCTGGCCGCTGCGGCCGGCCTGGCAGTCTTCCCAGGCCTGCGCCACCGCCCGGTGGGCGAAGGCGGCGCCGCGCTCCTTCTCGACCTGCTGCGCCAGTGCCACGGCGACCATCCGGCTGGCCCGCCGGAAGCCCGCGAGCTGCCGCGCCTCGAAGGCCGCGGGGTCGGACTGGCTCGGCTCGTCCCAGCCGCTGTTGAAGGCCTCCACCAGGGCGGTGAGGTCGGTGGGGGCGGCGCGCTCGACGCCGTTGTCCACGAGGTCGACGTGGCGCACGAACTTGTACCCGACATTCTCGGCGATGCGGACCACCACCTCGCCGGCAACGTCGGGGAAGCCCGACCGCGCCAGGGTGTTGCGCACGTAGAGCTGCCCCAGGCTCAGGCCGCTTTCCGGGCTGTCGGTGCGCCACACCAGCCCCGCCGAGCTCAGCGGGTCGCCGTTCGGCGCCTTGGGGGCCCCGGGCTGGTGGTGGTCGAAGCGCCAGCGGGCCGCGTCGGCGGTGCCGCCGACGTCCCACACGATGTCGGCCGCATCCAGGGTGGCGCGGTCGCGGGTGCGGAGCAGCTCGTGCGTGCCGTCCTCCAGCCCGAGGGCGCCGGTCAGGACGACATAGGCCAGGCAGTCGTCGGCGTGAAAGGTTCCGCTGTGCGTGGCCAGCCGGAGCGGTCGATCGGTGGGGAGCATGCAACAGGCTCATCCACGGCTTCGGGGCTGCTGGCAACTGTTGGGGGAAGCAAAAAGCCGGGGGGAAGTATCCCCCCGGACCCCCTTCTATTTTCGGGAGTTTCCGGGTGCGCCCGTGGTCAGGTCGCTCTTCTACTCCCGAAAGAAGGAGGGGGACCGGGGGAGTTCACTCCCCCGGCCTTCTTCGTCAGATCCCGGCCTGGGACACGAACTTGGGGTTCAGGTAGGCCTCGATCGCCTCCGACCCGCCTTCCGATCCGTAGCCGCTGTCCTTCACCCCGCCGAAGGGCACTTCCGGCAGAGCGAGGCCGAGATGGTTGACCGTCATCATGCCGCTCTCGACCTCGGCCGCGATCGCCTGCGCCGTGCGGGCGGAACGCGTGAAGGCGTAGGAGGCGAGGCCGTAGGGCAGCCGGTTGGCTTCCTCCACCACCTCGTCGAACTCGCGGAATGGCACCATCACGGCCACCGGGCCGAAGGGCTCCTCGTTCATCACCCGCATCTCGCGGGTCACGCCGGTGACCACCGTGGGCTCGAAGAAGTAGCCCTTGTTGCCGATGCGGTTGCCGCCGGTGCGGATCTCGGCGCCCTTCTGCCGGGCATCGCCCAGCAGGGCTTCCATCGCGGGGATGCGGCGCTCATTGGCCAGCGGGCCCATGGTGACGCCCTTGTCCAGCCCGTTGCCGACCTTGATCTCGCGGCTGGCGGCGACGAAGCCGTCCACGAAACGGTCGAAGACCTGTTCCTGCACCAGAAAGCGGGTCGGCGAGACGCAGACCTGGCCGGCATTGCGGTACTTGCTGCCCGCCAGCAGCTTGGAGGCCGCGTCGATGTCGGCATCGGCGAAAACGATGGCCGGGGCGTGGCCGCCCAGTTCCATGGTGGCGCGCTTCATGTGCAGCCCCGCCAGCGCCGCCAGCTGCTTGCCCACGGGGGTGGAGCCGGTGAAGGTCACCTTGCGGATCACCGGGTGCGGGATGAGGTATTCCGAGATCTCGGCCGGCACGCCGTAGACCAGCTGCACCACGCCCGCCGGCACCCCGGCATCCACGAAGGCGCGGATCAGCTCGGCCGGCGAGGCGGGGGTTTCCTCCGGCGCCTTGACGATGATGGAGCAGCCCGCGGCCAGCGCCGCCGACAGCTTGCGCACCACCTGGTTGATCGGGAAGTTCCAGGGCGTGAAGGCCGCCACGGGGCCCACCGGCTCCTTGACCACCAGCTGGTACACGCCCTCGGCGCGGGCGGGGATCACCCGGCCGTAGGCGCGGCGGGCTTCCTCGGCGAACCAGTCGATCACGTCGGCGCCCGCGAGCGTCTCGCCCTTGGCCTCGCCCAGCGGCTTGCCCTGTTCCAGCGTCATCAGCCGGGCGATGTCGCCGGCGCGCTCGCGCAGCAGGTCGGCCGCCTTGCGCATCAGCTTGGCACGGTCGTAGGCCGAGGTCCGGCGCCAGGTCCGAAAGCCGCGCTCGGCCGCCGCCAGGGCCTCGTCCAGGTCGCCACGGGACGCATGCGCCACCGTGCCGACGACCTCCTCCGTGGCCGGGTTCAGCACGGGAATACTGCGGCCGCCCTCCGCCGCCCGCCAGTGGCCGTCGATCAGGAGCTGGACATCGGGATACATGGCTTCTCCGCAGTGTTCTGGCCTTGGCAGGCGAAGCCATCCCCGTGGGCAGGCAGGCCGGCAGGCGTTACGCAGGCATAAAGGCGCCCCGGGCCGCCGCGGCAAGCCGCGAAACGGCGGCCGCCCCCGCCGGGGGTGCCGCGCGCGAGGGGGCTCAGCCCTTGCCCAGCCGCACGCCGGGCCCGCCGGACTCGTCGGCTTCCAGGAACGCCCCCTGCTCGCCGCTGGGAACGGCGGATGGTGGCGGTGGCACGGTGCACCCCGTGCTGCCCACCCCCGGAGCTGCGAACGGTGGAGCGTCTGATGGCAGCGCGTTCGGGCAGGCCGCATTCCACGATATCGGCACGTCCCGGCAGGTTGGGGACGAAAAAGGGGCAGCGGGCGGTCCGATGAACCGCCCGCCGCCCCGGGAAAGGCCACCTTGCGACCGGCGCGGCGAACCGCGCCGGCCGTTGCGCCGCGCTCAGTAGCGGTCGGCGGTCAGCCGGCCGATCACGAAGGCCACCGCCGCCACCACGGCCACGGAGATCAGCGGCTGTTCGCGCACGCGGGTCGTGGCCGCCTGCGCCTGGTCCGAGATCAGCCCCCTGGCCTGCTGGGCGTAGTCCCCGGCAATGTTGGCGGCGTCCGTCAGGGCGGGCTTCACGCGGTCGCGCATCAGCTCCTCGACCTGCGCCCGCAGCCGGGCGAGCTCGGAGGTGGCGGTGTCGGCGGCATCGGTCGCCACCTCCCGGACCTGGCCCGCCACGTCGCGCGCCTTGTCCGCCGCGTTGCCGGCCACGTCACGCGCCTTGTCCGCCACGTTGCCGGCGGCATCGCGGGCCTTGTCCGCCGCGGTGGAGGCGACGTCGCGCGCCTTGTCGGCCACGTCCCCGGCGGCGTCCTTGGCCTTGCCCAGCGTGTCCTGGGCCTTGCCCTCGACCTGCCGCGCGCTGCCTTCCGCCTGGGTCTTGCTGTCGCCGGTCACGTTGCCGACAGCCTCCTGGGCCTTGCCGCCGATGTTCTTGGCGGTGCCCTCGATGCGGTTCTCATCGACCATGTTGGGGTCCTCGTGCTCGCGTGGTGTGCTGGGTGCCGGGATCAGACGGCGCGACGGCCGGTCACCGCGTGGTAGATCAGCAGCACCACGACGGCCCCGACCACGGCCACGATCATGCTGTAGATGTTGAAGCCGGTGACGCCGGCCCCGCCGAAGGCGTTGAACAGCCAGCCGCCCACCACGGCGCCGACGATGCCCAGCACGATGTCGAGAACGACACCCTGGCCGGTCTTGTTGACGATCTTGCTGGCGATGAAGCCAGCGATCAGGCCCAGTACGATCCAACCCAGGATGGACATGGAACAACGATCTCCTCTGCGTCTCGGTGTGCTTGCATGCGGCTTTGCAGGTGCCGTGTTCCGCTAACGCGCATTTGAGCAGAGCGTTGTAGAAGAATCTCGCACCCCCATCTGGGTGTGTCGCCGAAGCCGCATCCGGCCGGCGGCAGGGGTGGCTGCGCCCCTCCCCCCAGGGCAGGCAGCGGCGGGCGCCCTTGCGCCGGGCCGGGCCCGCGTGGCACCCCCCACCCATGCGGACCGCGTTCATCGGCGCCTACGGCTACGGCAACCTCGGCGACGAGCTCTGCCTCCTCGAGGCGCGGCAGGAGTTCCCGGCGGCGGAGGCCTTCGCCTTCACCCAGAACCCGGACTGGACGCATCACTGCGTCCCCGGCCTGGCCGGCACCTTCGCCAACCTGGAGGAAATGCTGGCCACGGACCCGCAGCGGGTGGTCTATGGCGGCGGCGGCATCGGCGGCCGCGCCGACTTCGAGGAATACCTCCCCTGGCTCGCCGCGGCGCTGGACCGGGGGATCGAGACGCATATCCACAATATCGGCGTCGCCCGGGTGGGCGGCGAGGGCTGGCCGCACCCGCTGCTGGCCCGGGTGATGCACGACCTCGCCTCCTTCTCGGTACGCGACCACCGTTCCGTGGACATGGTGGCGGAATGGGGCCTGTCGGTGGTGCCGCAGGTGACCCGCTACCCCGAGCGCAACATCCCCCCCGAGCACGACCTGGCCGACGCCATCCTGCCGCGGGGCCGCCCGCTGCTGGGGGTGTCCATCATCAACACCGACCTCATGGCCCGCATGATGGAAGCAGATGGCGACACGGTGCGCGCCCTGCTGAACCGCTTCCCCGACCACGCGATCGTGCCGATCTGCTCCACCCTGCACGTCGTGTCCGACGAGGAGGATGACGGTTCCGGCTTCCACCGCTTCGCCAGGATGTTCCTGGGCGAGCGGGAGATCGTCTGCCCGCATCTCACCACCCGCGAGTTCTGGTCGGCGGAGGTCACGCCGCGCCGCCTGAAGGGCATCGTGTCGCGGCTGGACACGCTGGTGTCGCAGCGCAAGCACAACTGCATCCACGGCCTCGGCGCCGGGGTGCCCACCATCGGCCTGGCGCCGATGGAGGATGACAGCGTGCGCCGGGTCTTCGTCACCCTGGCCAACCAGCTGCCCCCCGGATCGCACTGCATCGGGCTGGAGGCACCGCGCGCATGAGCACGCTGCCATGAGCACCCTGCTGCTGGGCGAGTTCGGCCGCGGCGACCTGGCGGGCGAGGCGGCGCTGCTGCACGCCGCCGGCGACCCCGCCAATCGCGGGCCGGGTTCCTCCCCCCTGCTGGTGGCCACCGACGACCCGGAAGGGACGCTGCGCCTGCTGCCCGGCGCCGTGCCGGTGCCGCCCAACACGCCCACGCCGGAATCGGCGCGGCGCGCCGCCCTGTGCGGCCCGCAGGCCGATATCGGCCGCGCCGCCGACCTCGTGCGCCGGCTGGGCGTGCTGGCCGAGGCGCGCGGCCTGCGGATCGGGCTGAGCAACCTCAGCTTTCACCCCTGGGGGCCGCTCTATCGCCCGGAGCCGACGCTGCGCGCCGTGCTGGAACGGCTGGACTGGGCGGGGGCGCGGGACCACCGCACCCTGGGCGCCATGGTGGAATGGCGCCCCTCCTGGTGGCCCAGCCTGGACGCCTACCCGGAGGCGGTGATCCTGCCGGAACTGCCGGAACAGCTGCCCCCCGGGCCGCGTCTGGGGCTGGCGATCCGCGACGGCGCCAAGCCGCGCGAAGCCCATGCCGCCCATGCCGCGGCGATCGAGGCGCTCTGCGCCCCCTATGACGGCTGGACGGTGGTGCCGCTGCCGGTGGTGCGCAACGAGGGCGTGGACGACCTGCGCGCCATCCGCGACTTCGCCGCCCGCTTCCTGCCCAACTCCCCGGTGGCGGACACCGTGCCCGAGAGCCCGGCGGAATGGCGCCGGGCGGCGACGCCGCAGCGGCTGAAGGGCTGGGTGGCCTCCTGCGACGCGGCGATCGCCGGGCGGGAACTGGTCATCGCCTTTGCCGCCGCGGCGGGCGTGCCCTGCCTCGCCCTGGCGCCGCACGCGGACGACGAGGCCGGGCGGGCGGCGGGCACCCTGGCCAACCGCCTCGCGCCCGGCAGCCGCTACCGCGTGCTGCCGAGTTGAAGGGCGCGGTTGTAGACCTGACGCCGCGGCAGGCCGGTGGCGGCCGCCACCATCGCCGCGGCGTCGCGCAGCGTGGCGCCGGCGTTCAGGGCCTCGCGCAGCTTGGCATCCAGGGCGTCCTCGTCTGGCGCGGCTTCCTCCCCGGCGGGGCCGACCACCACCACGATCTCGCCGCGCGCGGCCTGGGCGGCGTAGTGGGCGGCCAGTTCCGCCAGGCTGCCGCGCCGCACTTCCTCGAAGCGCTTGGTCAGTTCCCGCGCCACCGCCGCGGGGCGCTCGCCCAGGCCCTCGGCCAGGGCGGCCAGGGTTTCCGCCAGCCGGTGCGGCGCCTCGTAGAAGATCAGCGTGGCGCGCAGCCCGGCGCGTTCCAGCGTCGCCAGCCGCGCCACCTCCGCCGCCCGCGCCCCGGCCTTGCTGGGCAGGAAGCCCGCGAACAGGAAGGGGTGCGGCGGCAGGCCCGAGAGGGTCAGCGCCATCACGGCCGCGTTGGGGCCGGGCACGGCGGAGACCGGCAGCCCGGCCTCGATCGCCGCGCGGGTCAGCCGGAAGCCGGGGTCGCTCATCAGCGGGGTGCCGGCATCCGACACCAGCGCCAGCCGCTGCCCCGCGCGCATCCGGTCCAGCAGCCGCGGGGTCACGGCATCCTCGTTGTGATCGTGCAGCGGCAGCAGCGGCGTGCCGACCCCCTGGCGCGACAGCATCGGGCCGGTCACCCTGGTATCCTCGCACAGCACGGCGTCGGCCTGCCGCAGTGTTGCCACGGCGCGGGCCGACAGGTCGCCGAGATTGCCGATCGGCGTCGACACCAGCACCAGCCCCGCGGCACCCCCGGCCGGGGTCGCCGTTTCCGAAGGGAGTTCGTCCAGTGAAGCCTCGGTTCCCCCATCCGTCGCTGGATCAACGGCTGGCTTCCCCCCTGCAGGCTCCCTGCCGGCCATCGGCGGCGGTTCCCCGGCCATCGGCTCCGCCTCGGGCATCCTTTCCTTCCAGGATTCTCCGGACACGCTGGCATCTCCCGCTGCTGGGGGCGGTCCTCGCACTCGCGGCCTGCGCCCCGCAACCCCGCGGCCCCGTGATGGGCGGCGGCTACGCCCCCTCCCCCGGTGGTTTCCCGGTGGCCGCGCCGGAACCGGAGGTGCCGCGCGCCCGGGTGGCGATGCTGCTGCCGCTCTCGGGGTCGCAGGCGCCGCTGGGGCAGTCCATGCTGAACGCCGCCACCCTGGCCCTGTTCGAGCAGGCCGGGCCGGCGGTGGAGTTCCTGCCCATCGACACCTCCGGCACCGCCGCCGGCGCCGCCCAGGCGGCCCGGGACGCGGTGAACCAGGGCGCGCGGGTGATCGTGGGGCCGCTGACCGGCCCTGAGACCGGCGCCACCGCCCCGGGCGCGCGCGCTGCGGGGGTGCCGGTGCTGGCCTTCACCAACGACGCGACCTTTGCCGGCGGCGGCGTCTGGACCCTGGGCGTCACCCCGGCGCAGCAGGTGCGGCGCCTCGTGCTGGCAGCGCAGTCCAACAACATTTCCCGCATCGCGCTGGCGGCGCCCAACGGCGCCTTCGCCAACCAGCTGGCGGCCGCGCTGCGCGACGCGACGCGGCAGGCCGGGCTGCCGCCGCCGGTGGTGGCCACCTATCCCGGCGCGGCCTCGCTGCCCATGGTGGCGCGCGACATCGCCAGCCGGCTCGGCATTACCCCGCCCGCCCCCGCCGCTGCCCCGGCCGCCGACGCGGCCGAGAGCCCGGAGGCGGCCGCCGCGCCGCCCCCCGTCGCCCCGCCCGCCGAGGGCCTGCTGCTGGTGCTGGGCGAGAGCGGCGCCCGCGCCCGCCAGCTGGCCGCCGCCCTGCCCGCGGCCGGGCTGACCGTGCCGCCCGTGCGGGTGGCCGGCCACGCGCTCTGGGCGCAGGAGGGCGTGTCCCTGGCGGGGGAGCCGGCGCTGGCGGGCGCCTGGTTCCCCGGCCCCGACACCACGGCCCGGGCGCAGTTCGAGGACCGCTACCGGCAGGCCTTCGGCGAGGTGCCGCCGCGCCTGGCCGCGGTGGCCTATGACGCCGCCGCCATCGCCGCGCGCGCCACCCGCGGCGGCCCCGCCGCCCCCGCCACCCTGCCGGTGGGCGAGATCGTGCTGGGCGCCGACGGGGCGCTGCGCCTGCTGCCGGACGGGCAAACGCAGCGCGCCCTGGCGGTCTATGCGCTGGAACCGGGGGCGGAGCCGCGGCTGATCGAGGCGGCGGCGCTGCCGGGTTCGGTCGGATACTAGGGGCGCCGTTGCGGGCCGCGGCCGCGAGATCCGGGGCGGCGGCCCGCCTTACTTCCTTACGCCCTTACCTCCTTACCGTGGCCTCCTCCGGAAGGGTCATTCTCGGAAAATAATCCTAGAACATCAGGGGGTTGCCGGTCAAGGCCGGCGATCGCCGTGGCAGAATCGCGGGTTTCTGACACTTTCGGCGCTCCCTGCCAGATTCCGCCCATTCTGCCACACCCGGCCCGTGCGGGCCGGTTCGGTTCCGCGGTGTTTTCCGCCGGAAGCCAGGCCGGGCGGGGTGCACCGCTGGCCATTCCAGGGACAGGCGTGGCAGCTGTTTTCCGCGGCGGGCCGGTTCGCCGCGGCGCCGGGAGTGTCCTTTCACCGCGGCCGGGCGGGATCAGGGGTGTGGCGCCCGCCGAAGGCCCGTTTCGCGGAAATTCGCGTGACGGTGGCACCGGGGGTGCAGGCACCACCCGCACGGTGGTGGTAGATGCCCGCTTTGCCGTTCGCGGCGCCCTCCAGACCGGTTCCGCATGATTCGCCCGCTGCTTCTCACGCTCCTGCTGGCCGGCGTGCCCGTGCTGGCCCTGCTGCTGCTGGCCGCCACCGGCGCTGCCTCCTGGGGCGCCACGCTGCTGGCGGTGGCCGCCACGCTGCTGGCGTCGCTGGCCCTGGCCCGGGCCGCGCTGCGGCTGGTGTCCGGCCTGGCCGCGGCGCTGCGCGGGCTCGCGGGCGGAGAGCCCGCGCCCTTGCCGGCCTCGCCCTGGCTGGGCGACGTGCCGGAGGAAATGTCCCGCCTCGGGCGCGACCTGCTGGAACGGGGGGCGCTGGTGGGGCGGCTGCGCGCCGCCGACGCCGCCATCATCGAGGCCCTGCCCGACCCGCTGCTGGTGCTGGGCACCGACCGGGCACCGCTGCGCGCCAACACCGCCGCCCGGACGCTGTTCGGTGTGGCGGTGGGGGCGCCGCTGTCGGGCGACGTGGCGGCGCTGCTGCGGCATCCCGCGCTGGCCGGCATGGTGGACCGCGCCCTGGCCGGCGGCGGGCCGGAGGTCGCGGACCTGTCCCTGCCCGTGCCCGTCGCCCGCGACCTGGCCGCCCATGTCCTGCCGCTGGAGCCACCGCTGGCCGATGGCGGCCGCCTGCTGATCCTGCTGGCCGACCGCACCCGCGCCCGCGCGGTGGAGCGGATGCGCGCCGATTTCGTGGCCAATGCCAGCCACGAGCTGCGCACGCCGCTGGCCAGCCTGATCGGCTTCATCGAGACGCTGCGCGGCCCCGCCGAGGACGACCCCGTCGCCCGCACCCGCTTCCTGGGCATCATGGCCGAGCAGGCGGAGCGGATGCGCCGGCTGATCGACGACCTGCTGGGCCTGTCGCGCATCGAGGTCAGCGAGCACCAGCCCCCCGAGGGCGAGGCGGACCTCGTGGCCCTGGCGCAGGCCGAGGCGGAGGCCATGACGCCGATCCTGGCTTCCCGCGGGGTGCAGCTGCAGCTGGAGCTGCACCCCGCCGTGGCGCGCCCGGCCGAAGCGGGGCAGATCGCCCAGGTGCTGCGCAACCTGCTGGAGAACGCGGTGCGCCACGGCCGCGAGGGCGGCTGCGTCCGCCTGTCCGTCGCCCCGGCGGAAGGCGGCGTGCTGCTGGCCGTCACGGATGACGGCCCGGGCATCCCGCGCGAGCACATCCCGCGCCTGACCGAGCGCTTCTACCGCGTGGACAAGGGCCGCTCCCGCACCGCCGGCGGCACCGGGCTGGGGCTGGCCATCGTGAAGCACGTGATCAACCGCCACCGCGGCCGCCTGACCGTGGACAGCACCGAAGGCCAGGGCGCCACCTTCCGCGTCTGGCTGCCGGGCGGACCGGGTCAGACCGCGGACTAGCACGAACACCGGCCCTCGGCGGAGTTGTCGCGCAGGGTGGGTTCGGTCGGGCCTGAGTGTTCGGCGTTGGCCAGGGGCGCTGCCCCTGGACCCCAGGGCAAAGGCGAAGCCTTTGTCCCGAGCCGGGGAGTTACGAACTCCCCGGTATCCCGCGTTGAGTGCCTCCGGCGGGGGCGGGATGATCCACGTCGGTCATGGCGGGCACCGTTGTCCAACCCGCCCCCGCCGGAGGCACTCATGAGGTCGAGGAGCCTAAGCTCCTCGCGGGGGCTCCAAGGGGGCAGAGCCCCCTTGGCCCAGGCCCGAACAGCACCGAGCCACCGATCCCCCCTGCGCGACCGCCACGCCGGGGCCCGCCGCCGCGGCCAGCCGCCGGTCCTAGGCGGCCGGCAGCGCGCGTGCGGGACCGTGCACGTCCGCGGTCAGTGCTGGGTGGCCTTGGCCTTGCGGGTGGCGGCGGCCTTGCGGGCGGAGGCCGAGCGCTCGGCCGGGCTGCGCGCGGCGGCCGCCTTCTTGGCCGAGGCGGAGCGGGCGCTGGCGGGGCGGCTGGCGGCGGCGGCACCGCCGCGTGCGCCACCCTCGCGCGACGGCGCGTGCGACACGGCGTGGCCGCGGCCGGAACCGCTCTTCTTGCCGCCGCCGTCCTGCTTGTTCACCGTGGCCCAGGCGCGGGCCTCGGCTTCCTCCTCGGGCAGGCCGCGGGATTCGTAGCTTTGCTCGATGTGCTGGGCCTGCCGCTTCTGCTTCTCGGTGTAGGCGTCCTTGCTGCCCCTGGGCATGTGCCTGCGCTCCCTTCTTTCCAGCCCATGTTGCGAAACGTCGCGGCCGGAGCAGGGTTTTCTCTGGGCGGGGAGGCGACGCCGGGGGGCGTGCCGGCGCAGGGGTTTTTCGGACACCCGGGGCCGGTGCCGGAGGGCTCGGGCATGCGGCCAGCGCCGGGGGGGGCTCCGGGCAGGTGGCCGCGGGGCGGTCCAGGTAGGGCAGCCCCGCGTTGCAACGCCCCCCGTGGCCTGGGCGGAGGGGGCTACTATATAACGCCGCGAACCGTTTCCGAACGTCACCGAGGGGTTGCTGCCCGCCATGTCCGACACCGCCGAACGCCTGCCCGTTCCCGTCACCGTGCTGACCGGCTACCTCGGCGCCGGCAAGACCACGCTGCTGAACCGCATCCTGACCGAGAATCACGGCCGCAAGTTCGCGGTGGTGATCAACGAGTTCGGCGAGATGGGCGTGGACCAGGACCTCGTGATCGACGCCGACGAGGAAGTGTTCGAGATGAACAACGGGTGCATCTGCTGCACCGTGCGCGGCGACCTGATCCGCATCCTCGGCGGTTTGATGAAGCGGCGCGAGCGCTTCGACGGCATCATCGTCGAGACCACCGGCCTGGCGAACCCCGCCCCCGTGGCCCAGACCTTCTTCGTGGACGAGGACGTCAAGCGCGCCACGCGCCTGGACGCCATCGTCACCGTGGTGGACGCCAAGCACCTGCTGGACCGGCTGGGCGACAGCGCCGAGGCGGAGGAGCAGGTGGCCTTCGCCGACCTGATCGTGCTGAACAAGATGGACCTGGTGACGACGGAGCAGGCCGACGAGGTCGAGCGCCGCATCCGCGGCATCAACCCGACGGTGGAGATCCGCCGCGCCACCAAGTCCGAGGTGCCGCTGGAGGCGGTGATCGGCCGCGACGCCTTTCGCCTGGACCGCATCCTGGACCGCGAGCCGGACTTCCTGAGCGGCGAGGACCACCACGAGCACGACAGCGAGATTTCCTCGCTGAGTTTCGAGGTGGACCAGCCGGTGGACGCCGAGAAGTTCAACGCCTGGATCGGCGAGGTGCTGCAGACCCAGGGCCAGGACCTGCTGCGTACCAAGGGCATCCTGCACTACAAGGGCGATGATCGCCGCTTCGCCTTCCAGGCCGTGCACATGATCGCCGACGGCGACTTCATCGGCCCGTGGCGCGAGGGCGACCCGCGCAAGTCGCGGCTGGTGTTCATCGGCCGCAACCTGAACCGCCCGCGCCTGCGCCGCGGCTTCGAGAGCACGGTCGCGGCCTGATGTCGGGCTATACCCCCGGCTACCCGCCGGGCACCGGCCCCGCCGCCGGCGGCGCGGCCGAGGTGGACTTCCTGCTGGAACAGCGCGGCGCCGGGCATGAACTCGGCGCCTGGGTGGTGGGCGTGGCCTTCGGGCGCGAAGGGCGTTCCGCCGCCTTCGCCCTGGGCGACGGCCGCATCCTGCTGGCGCGCACGGCCGAGCCCAAGGGCGAGTGGCGCGAGATCGCGGCGCATGACGGCGCCGCGCAGAGCCTGGTGGCCGATTGCGCCGAGGGCTTCCTGTCGGGCGGCGACGACGGCCGCCTGCTGCGCACCACGCCCGAGGGCGAGGTGAGCGAGTTGGCCGCCTTCGGGATGATGAAGTGGGTGGAGCACCTCGCGACCCATCCCTCCGGCGTGCGCGCCGCGGCCGTGGGCAAGCAGCTGCACCTGCTCGACGGCAAGGGGGAGAAGCTGAAGACGCTCTCCACGCCGTCCACCGTGGGCGGCGTGGCGCTGGACGCCAAGGGCAAGCGCGTGGTGGCCAGCCACTACAACGGCGTGTCCATGTGGTTCGTGGCCTCGCGCGAGGGCGAGGCGCGCAAGCTGGAATGGAAGGGCAGCCACCACGCCGTGGCCATCTCGCCCGACGGCAACGCCGTGGTCACCGCCATGCAGGAGAATGCCCTGCACGGCTGGCGCCTGAGCGACAGCCAGCACATGCGGATGTCCGGCTATCCCGGCAAGACGCGCTCGTTGAGCTTCACCGCCAAGGGCCGCTGGCTGGCGACCTCGGGCTCCGAGGCGGTGGTGCTGTGGCCCTTCTTCGGCGGCGGCCCGATGGGCAAGGCGCCGGAGGAGATCGCCGGCGGCGACGGCGTGCTGTGCTCGGTGGTCGCCTGCCACCCGCAGCACGAGGTCTTCGCCGCCGGTTTCTCCGACGGGCTGGTGCTGATGGCCGAGATCGCCTCGGGCAAGATCGTGCCGATCGCGGCCCCCGGCCGCGGCGCGGTGTCGGCACTGAGCTGGAATGCGGCCGGTACGCAGCTGGCCTTCGGCACCGAGACCGGCTTCGCCGCGTTGATCGACCTGTCCCGCCAGTAGCGCGCCGTTTTCCCCGGCGCCCTTCCGGCCGATCCGCCCGCAGCGCGCCGGGTTTTCCGGCGCCGCTGCCATCGTCCCGCCAGCAGCGCGCCGGGTGTCCGGCGCCCGTCCCGAAGGAAACCCCCGATGAGCGTGACCATTCCCCGCGCCGAAACCGCGCGCCTGTCCATCCCGCGGCTCGGCCTGGGCACCTGGCGCCTGGCGGGGGCCGAGGGGCAGGCGGCGATCGAGGGCGGCATCGCCCTGGGCTACCGCCACCTCGACACCGCCGAGATGTACGGCAACGAGGTGGAGGTCGGCGCCGCGATGGCCGCCAGCGGCGTGGCGCGGGAGGAGCTCTTCCTCACCAGCAAGGTGTGGCACGACCACCTCGCGCCCGAGGCGATGCGGGCGGCGATCGAGGGGTCGCTGGGCAAGCTGAAGACGCCCTATCTCGATCTCTTCCTCGTCCACTGGCCCTCGCCGGAGATGGACCTGGACGGCACCATGCGCACCCTGCGGCAATTGCAGGAGGAAGGGCTGACGCGCGCGATCGGCGTGGCGAACTTCCCCGCCGGGATGCTGCGTCGCGCCCTGGACACCGGCGCGCCGCTGGCCTGCGTGCAGGTGGAATACCACGTGAACCTGTCGCAGGAGCGGCTGCTGGCCGTGACCCGCCCGGCCGAGATGGTGCTGACCGCCTATTCCCCCCTGGGCAAGGGCGGGCTGGTGGACGACCCCACCCTGGCCCGGGTCGGCGCCCGCCACGGTGCCACCGGGGCGCAGGTCGCTCTGGCCTGGCTGCTGCGGCAGAAGGGCGTCGCCGCCATCCCCAAGGCCTCGCGCCCCGAGAGCCAGACCGCGAACCTGCAGGCCGTGCCCCTGGCGCAGCAGCTGACCGCGGAGGACCTGGCCGAGCTGGACGCCCTGCCCAAGGACCGCCGCTTCGTGAACCCGGCCGGCTTCGCGCCGAACTGGGAAGACTGATCCCGCAAACCGCGGTCGCCGGCCGGCGCGGGGGGCCTTGGTCCTGTGGCGGCGGTGGCTCTGGGGTGTTCGGGCCTGGGCCAGAGGGGCTCTGCCCCTCTGGACACCCCGCGAGGAGCTTAGGCTCCTCGACCTCATGAGTGCCTCCGGCGGGGGCAGGCTGGCCGACGGCAGCCATGATGGACGACGTTCCCCAACCCGCCCCCGCCGGAGGCACTCAAGTGGGGTCCGGGGAGTTTAAACTCCCCGGCTCGGGATAAAGGCTTCGCCTTTGCCCTGGGGTCCAGGGGGCGGCGCCCCCTGGCCAACGCTCAGGCCACCCAGGCCCCACTGTCCCCACGGGACCGATCCCACCCGCCGCGAACCAGCGGCAGCAGGGCGCGGGGCACCCGGACGGTCATCTCCAGGGCGCGCTGGCCGTAGGCCTTGCCCTGCGGGTCGATGCGGCGGGAGGCCATGCCGCCGCCGCCCAGGGCATTGTCCAGCAGGAAGTTGAGGGCGTGCAGGCCGGGTGCCTCGAAGCGGCGCACCGGGCCGGCGACCACGGAGCGGAACTGCGCCGCCATGCGCTCCGGCGTGACCTCGCGCCGCAGCACCGGCAGCAGGGCGGGGTGGCGGGCGATGATCGCGATGTTGGAGGAGTCGCCCTTGTCGCCGGAACGGGCCAGGGCGAGGGCCAGCAGCGGGACCTCCACCGTGTCGGCGGGGGCCGCTTCTTCCGCCGCGGCGGGCGCGGGTTCGGGACGGCTGTCCGGCTGGCCGGGGGGAACGGGCACCTCGCGCAGCGGCCCGTCGCCGAGCTGGATGCGCGGCGGGCCGAGCACGGGCTTGTCGAGGAAGAAGGTGAAGAGCCGCACTACCGGGGTCGGCTTGGGGCGGCCGCCGGGGATGCCGGTGGTACCGGGGGCGCAGCTCAGGCCGATGGAGCCGAGTTCGCGGGCGAAGCGGTCCAACGCTTCGCGCGCGGAGTGGTCCACCACCAGCCGCAGCAGCACTTCCCGCGTGGCGCGGGCGCGGGAGTCGGCACCGTAGGAGGCTTCGGCACCCAGAGCTTCGACGTGGGTGGCGGTGAAATCGGGCAGGCCACGCTCGGCCAGGATGGCGCGGCCGCGTGCCAGCAGGGCCTCGGCCGTGCGCTCCGCCTTGCGGGCGGCGTCGGGGCCGACGATGGAAACCGTGGCGGTGGCGCGATAGCCGTCCTGAAAGGTGGCGGACACCTTGTACTGCGGCGTGGGCGGGCGGCCGCGGGCGCCCTGCACCAGCACGCGGTCCGGCCCCGCCGCCGTCACGGACACGCCGGAGAAATCGGCCACCACGTCGGGCAGGATATAGGCGGCGGGGTCGCCGACCTCGTAGAGCACCTGCTCCGCTACGACGCCGGGGATCACCAGCCCGCCCGTGCCCTCCGGCTTGGAGAGCACGAAGGAACCGTCGGCGCGGCACTCGGCGATCGGGTAGCCGATGCGGTCCCAGCCCGGCACGTCCTCCCAGTCGGTGAAGGTGCCGCCGGTGGCCTGGGGGCCGCATTCCAGCACGTGCCCGGCCAGGCTGCCGGCGGCGAGCAGGTCGTGGTCCTCCGGGCTCCAGCCGAACTCGTGCAGGAGGATGCCCAGCGCCAGGGCGCTGTCGGCGCAGCGGCCGGTGACCACGATGTCGGCCCCGGCGTCGAAGGCGGCGGCGATCGGCAGGGCGCCGAGATAGGCGTTGGCGGTCAGCAGCCGCGGCGGCAGCGGCTCGCCGGACACCGCCTCGCGGATGCCGGCCGCGCGCAGCTCCTCCAGGCGGGGCAGCACGTCGTCGCCCTCCACCACCGCGACCTTGAGGTCCAGCCCCAGCTCCGCGCAGGCGGCTTCCAGCGCGCGCTTGCAGCCCTGCGGGTTCACCCCGCCGGCGTTGGAGGCCACCTTGATGCCGCGCCGCGCCAGTTCCGCGAGGTGCGGCTTGAGGTAGGACACGAAGTCGGGTGGGAAGCCGGCCTCCGGGTCCTTCAGCCGGGCCCGCGCCAGCAGCGACATGGTCACCTCGGCCAGGTAGTCCATCATCAGGTACTGGACGTCGCTGTTCAGCAGCTGGGCGATGGCGCGCGGGCTGTCGCCCCAGGCCCCCGAGGCGCCGCCGATGCGGACGGTGCGGTCGGTCACGCGCCGCCCTCCGCCAGCCAGCGCGGCGGGCGCCGCTCGTTGAAGGCGGCGAGGCCTTCCTCCGCGTCCGCGGTGCGGGAGGCCACGGCGATCTGCGTTTCGGCGAAGGCCAGGGCTTCGTGGAAGGCCATGCGCTCCATCGCGGCGATGGCGTACTTGCCGCGGCGCAGCGCCACCGGCGAGGTGGCGGCGAGCTGCGCCACCAGCTCCTCCACCTTGGCGTCCAGTTCGGCGGCGGAAACGACGTGGTTGATCAGGCCCATCTCGCGCGCGCGGGCCGCGTCGATCAGCGCGCCGGTCAGGCACAGCTCGTTGACGTGGCGGGCGCCGATCATGCCGCGCAGGTAGACCAGCACCTGCATGGCGAAGACGCCGACCTTGGCTTCCGGCAGGCCGAAGCGGGCGTGGTCGGCCGCCACGGCCAGGTCGCACAGCGCCATCAGCCCCATGCCGCCGGCCACGCAGGCGCCGTTGACCCGGGCGATCAGCGGGATGCCGAGCTCCCGCGCCTCGCGCGCCAGGCGGCCGAAATCGGTGGTGGGCTCTTCCAGCCCGGCGGTGAAGACGCCGGTGCCGGTGCTGAGGTCGGCGCCGGCGCAGAAGGCCTTCTCGCCCGCGCCGGTCAGCACCACCGCGCGCAGCGCGGGGTCCGCCGCCGCGTCGCGCAGCGCGGCGTGGATGCCGGCGATGACGCGCGGGTTGATGGCGTTGCGCCGCGCTTCGCGGTCGATGGTGACCCAGAGCGCGGCGCCACGCCGCTCCGTGCGGGTTTCCGGGCGGTCCGACATCGCGGCGGCCCTCAGTAGGACTTGGGCAGGCCGAGCACGCGCTCGGCCAGGAAGCACAGGATCAGCTCGCGGGACACGGGGGCGAGGCGGGTGGCCACCGCTTCGCGGAAGTAGCGCTCCACGTTGTACTCGCTGGCGTAGCCCATGCCGCCATGGGTGCGGATGGCGCGGTCGCAGGCGTGGAAGCAGGCATCGGCGGCCAGGTACTTCGCGGCATTGGCCTCGGCGCCGCAGGGCTGGCCGGCGTCGTAGAGCTGGGCGGCGCGCAGCGTCATCAGCTCGGCGGCGTAGAGCTCGGACCAGCTCTCGGCCAGCGGGTGCTGGATGGACTGGTTCTTGCCGATCTTGCGGCCGAACACCACGCGCTCGTCGGCGTACTGCACCGCCTTGCTCAGGGCGCGGCGGCCGATGCCGATCACCTCGGCGGCGTTGAGGATGCGCTCGGGGTTGAGGCTGTCCAGGATGTAGCGGAAGCCCTTGCCTTCCTCGCCGATGCGGTCTTCCACCGGCACGGGCAGGTTGTCGATGAACAGCGCGTTGCTGTCCACGGCGCCGCGGCCCATCTTGGGGATCTCGCGCGCTTCCACGTAGCGCTTGTCGAGGTTCGTATAGAACAGCGACAGGCCATCGGTCGGCTTGACGCACTGCTCCACGGGCGTGGTGCGGGCCAGCAGCACGATCTTGTCGGCTTCCTGCGCCGTGCTGATCCACATCTTGCGGCCGTTCACCAGGTAGCGGTCGCCGTCGCGCACCGCGCGGGTGGAGAGCTTGGTGGTGTCCAGCCCGGCATCGGGTTCGGTGACGCCGAAGCAGGCGCGGGTTTCGCCGCGGATCAGCGGCGGCAGGATGCGCTCGCGCTGTTCGGGGCTGCCGTGCTTCACGATGGCATGCGGGCCGAAGATGTTGATGTGCACGGTGGAGCAGGCGGCGAAGGTGCCGGCGGAGGAGCCGATGGTCTGCATCATGATCGCGGCCTCGGTCACCCCGAGCCCGGCGCCGCCGTATTCCGGGGGCATGGCGATGCCGAGCCAGCCGCCCTCGGCGATCGCCTGGCTGAACTCGAAGGGAAAGGCGTGCTCCCGGTCCTTTTCGCGCCAGTAGTCGTCGTCGAAGCGGTCGCAGATCGCGCGCACGGCGTCGCGGATCTCGACGCGCTCGGGGGTGTCGGCGAGGGGCTCGATATCGATCATGCGGATGGTTCCTCCTGCGGCGTCGTTTCCGGGCGTGTGGGATGGCCGCCATGCTCGCCGAGGTTCGGCGCCAAGCGGCGGATATCGGCGGGGGTGCGGTCGAAACGGACGGGGAAGCGGGTGGTGGTGAGCGTGCCCTCGGTGGGGTGCTCGACCTCCTGGAACAGTTCCACCGCGCGCAGGTGCGGGTCCTCGCGCAGCATCTCCAGCGAGTTCACGGCGCAGCACGGGATGTCGGCGGCTTCCAGCAGCGCGATCCACTCGGCGGTGGTGCGGCTGGGCAGGCGCTCGGCCAGGAACTGGCCCATGTGCTCGGCGTGGACGGTGCGGCTTTCCTGGCTGCGGAAGCGCGGGTCGGTGTCCATCAGTTCGGGGATGCCGAGCATGGCGCTGAAGGCGCGCCAGTGGCGGTCGGTGTAGACCACGATGGAAAGGTGGCCGTCGGCGGTGGGATAGGGGCCGCGGAAGCGCGACAGCAGCCGGCGGTAGCCCATCGGGCCGGCGGGGGGTGCGAAGGCGCCGCCGCCCATGTGGTCGGCCAGCACGAACTGCGCCATGGTCTCGAACATCGGGACCTCGATCTGCTGGCCCTCGCCGGTGCGCTCGCGGTGCAGCAGGGCGCTGGTGATGGCGATGGTCAGGTACAGGCCCACCACGCGGTCGCAGATGTTGACGGGCGCGTAGCGCGGCGTGCCGTCCACCGTGCCGAACACCCCGGCGATGCCGGAGGCGGCCTGGATCAGGTCGTCGTACACGGCCTTGCCGGCGCCCGGCCCGTCGCTGCCGTAGCCCACGGCGCCGACATAGAGGATGCCGGGGTTGACCGCGCGGATCGCCTCGTAGCCCAGGCCCAGCCGCGCCATGGCCTGCGGGCGGACGTTGAACACGAAGACGTCCGCGCGCGGCACCAGATCCAGCAGCGCCGCGCGGTCGGCGGGGTCCTTCAGGTTCAGCACCACGCTGCGCTTGTTGCGGTTGCCCTGCAGGAAGAGCGGACCCATGCCCTCGTGCCGGAAGGGGCCGATCCAGCGCATGGAATCGCCGGCGGCGGATTCCACCTTCACCACGTCGGCGCCGAGGTCGCCCAGGATCTGCGTGGCCGAGGGGCCCATCACCACGCTGGTGAGGTCGAGCACCCGCACGCCGCGCAGCGGGCCGGTGGAGTGTTCCTCCGGCGCGGCGGCTTCCGGCCAGATTTCCGACAGCAGCCCGGACATAAACGCTCCCTTTCCCCCGGGACGCGGCGGCGCCCCGTTTCGCTGTCGACCCTGGCCGGCCCGGGGCCTTTCCTGCGGCCGGGGCCGGGGTGATCCTGCGGGCTGCCCGGGCGGCGACGTATTCGCCCTGGCGTAGTATTATTCGCTTGGGCGATATAGCTTCGGTGCGGCCCTGTCAACGCAAAGCTGTGCCCGGGGCCAGAAGGAGAAGCAGGTCATGCAGGCCGTGTCGTTCCGCATCGGCTATCTCGACCGCCCGGCCGACCAGGCCTTTCTGGACACCGCCGCGGGGCTGCCGGGGCTGGAGGTGCTGCGGATCGCCTCCGACCTGCCGGATGCGGAGCTGCTGGCGCGGCTCGCGGCCTGCCACGGCTATTACGTCACCTCCGCGCGCGACGAGGTGCCGCATCGCTGGCACGTTTCCGCCGACCTGCTGGCGCAGCTGCCGCGGCTGCTGCTGGCCGTCAGCTACGGCGCGGGCTTCGACACGATCGACGCCGCCGCCTGCACCGCGGCCGGGGTAGCCGTGGTGAACCAGGCCGGCGGCAATGCCGAGGCGGTGGCGGAGCACGCGCTGGCCCTGATCATCGCGCTGCGCAAGCGAGTGCCGGAAGCGCATGCGGCGATGCGCGCCGGTGCGGCCGGGCGGCGGGAGGACTTCATGGGCCGCGACCTGGCCGGGGCCACGGTGGGGCTGGTGGGGCTGGGCCATGCCGGCACCCGCGCGGCGCAGCTGCTGGCGGCCTTCCGCTGCCGGGTGCTGGCCGTGGACCCCTTCCTGGACGCGGCGGAATGCGCCCGGCGGGGTGCCGCCAAGGTGGAGCTGCCGGAACTGCTGGCGCGCTCCGAGGTGGTCAGCCTGCACTGCCCGCTGGACGCGTCCACCCGCGGGCTGTTCGGCGCCAAGGCCTTTGCCGCGATGCGGCCGGGCACGGTGTTCGTGTCCACCGCCCGCGGCGGCATCCACGACGAGGCGGCGCTGCACGCGGCGCTGCAGTCCGGCCATCTCGGCGGCGCCGGACTGGACGTGTGGGAGCGCGAGCCACCCCCGGCCGACCACCCCCTGCTGCATCACCCGCGGGTGCTGGCCTCACCCCACACCGCGGGGGTGACCTGGGAAAGCCGCTCCGCCATCGGCCGCATGGCCGCCGAAGCCTTCGCCGCCGCCGCCCGCGGCGCGTTGCCGCCCCGGCTGGTGAACCCCGCCGTGGCCGACCGCTTCCAGTCCCGCTGGCACGCCACCTTCGGCCCCGCCGCCCCCGCCGCAGGCTGATCGCCTTCCCGGGTCTTCCGGGCGGGTTGCGCCCGGGTGTTCCGACCTGGGCCAGGGGCGCTGCCCCTGGACCCCGCCGGGGAGTTACGAACTCCCCGGACCCCGCGTTGAGTGCCTCCGGCGGGGGCGGGATGTCCGACGGTAGTCATCGGGGACAGCGTTGTCCTGGCCCGCCCCCGCCGGAGGCACTCATGAGGTCCAGGAGCCTAAGCTCCTGGCGGGGGCTCCAAGGGGGCAGAGCCCCCTTGGCCACGGCCCGAACACCCAGGCGCGACCGAGCCCGGAGAACCGGAGAGCAACCGCCGGGGCGGTGTCGCCGCCCGGTCAGGGCATGCGGAGGATGGGCTTGATGGCGGTGCCGGCTTCGACGTCGTGGAAGGCTTGGTTGATGGCGTCGAAGGGGTAGAAGCTGACGAGGCGGTCGAAGGGGAAGCGGCCCTGGAGGAAGAAGTCGACCAGCCGGGGGATGAAGAGGTCGGGGTTGCTGTTGCCCTCCACGATGCCGCGGATCTTGCGGCCCAGCAGCAGCTGGTGGACGGGTACCGGCAGTTCGCGGCGGTCCCAGGGGCCGGTGACGAAGCCGCAGGTGCCGCGCGGCGCCAGCACGTCGATGGCCTCGCGCATCACGGGCAGCACGCCGGTGGTGTCCAGGGCGAAGTCCACGCCTTCGCCGGTCAGGCGCATGATCTCGGCGGTGGCGGGGGTGTCGTTGACGTCGATGGCCTCGTCCGCGCCCAGCTCGCGCGCCAGTTCGAGGCGGTGGCGGTGGCGGTCCACGGCGATGATGCGGCTGGCGCCGGACAGCCTGGCGGCCATGATGGCGCTCAGGCCGAGGCTGCCGGTGCCGAACACCGCCAGGGACTGGCCGGGGCGCAGGGCGAAGTCGTTCAGCACCGCCCCCGCGCCGGTCTGGATGCCGCAGCCGAGCGGGCCCAGCAGCTCCAGCGGCGCGTCGCGGCGCACCTTGATGGCGTTGCGCTCCTCGGCGATGGCGTGGGTGGCGAAGGCGGACTGGCCGAAGAAGTCGCCATGCACGGGGCCGGGGTTTTCCACGGCTTCCGCCCGCAGGGGGGTGGTGCCGTCGGGGCGGCGGCAGCCGAAGTTGAGCGGCCACTGGTGGTAGCAATAGGCCGGCTCCGCCTCCTGGCAGGAGCGGCACTGGCCGCAGAAGGCGAAGGTCAGCACCACGTGGTCGCCGGGCACCAGCTTGCGCACGGCGGAACCGACCTGCTCCACCACGCCCGCGCCCTCGTGGCCCAGCACCACCGGCCGCGGCACGGGGCTGAGGGCGGAGGCGGATTTCAGGTCGGTGTGGCAAACGCCGGTGGCGACGATGCGCACCAGCACGTCGTTGGGCCGCAGCGGGCCGAGTTCCAGGTCTTCTAGGCTCAGGGCGGGGTTGCCGTCCCGGGCAACGGCGGCGCGGATATGCATGCGGCTGCGTCCTTGCTGTCTCGGCCGGGGTTTCCCGGCCCGGCGGGCCCGCGGCGGGGACGGGGCTGGTGCGGTTCTGCCCCGCCCTGTCCTTCCCGCAACAGGCCAGCGTCGCGAAACGCCGCCTGCGCGGGAAAGGAAGCGGCGGGGTGTTCGCGCGCCTTGCCCGATCCGGCCGAAAGATCGCCCTTCGTCTATGGCGAACCATATTCGCTGATCGCGGAACGCGATAGCCTGCGCGCGAAGCCGCCCGGCGGCGGCCCGACCCGAGCGGAGGCAGCGATCAGGATGCAACAACGAACCCCCGGCCACGGCCCGGCGGCCACGGCCACGCGCCGGCAGATCCTGGGCACCGCGCCCCTGGCGCTGGCTGCGGCGGCGGGGCTGGCGCGGCCGGCCATCGCGCAGGACGTGCTGCGGATCGGCTTCGTGGGGCCGATGACCGGCCCCTTCGCGCCGCTGGGCTTCCAGACGCTGGGGGCGATCCGCCTGTGCCTGGCGCAGCAGAACGAAACGGCGGGCGGGCGCCGCCTGTCCCTGGTGGTGCGCGACGACGCGGGCGAGCCGCAGGCGACGCGGCGGCTGACGCAGGAGCTGGTGCTGAACGAGCGCGTGGGCGTGCTCTGCGGCATGGGGCTGACGCCGCAGGCCTTCGCCGCGGCGCCGATCGTCACCCAGGCCAAGGTGCCGGCGGTGGTGATGAACGCCGCCACGTCAGGCGTGCCGGCGGCATCTCCCTTCTACGTGCGCTCCTTCGTGGCGGTGCCGGCCATCATGGCGGTGCTGGCGCAATGGGCGGTGCGCGAGGGGCTGCGCAATGTGGTGACGCTGGTGTCCGACTACGGCCCTGGCATCGATTCCGAGACCTGGTTCAAGAAGCCCTTCGAGGCCGCGGGTGGCCGCATCCCCGCCGCGTTGCGGGTGCCGCTGGCCAATCCGGACTTCGCCCCCTTCCTGCAGCGCGCGGCGGACGCCAAGCCCGACGCGGTGATGGTGTTCGTTCCCGCCGGGCTGGGCACGGTCTTCATGAAGCAGTTCGCCGAGCGCGGGCTGGTGGCGGCGGGGGTCAAGCTGATCGGCGGCGGCGACCTGACCGATGACGACATCCTCAACAGCGTCGGGGAAACGGCGCTGGGGGTGGTGACGGCCTACCACTACTCGGCGGCGCATGATTCGCCGGAGAACCGGCGCTTCGTGGGCGAGTTCGCCCGGGCCAATGGCGGCAGGCGGCCGAACTTCATGGCGGTGGCGGGCTACGACGGCACCACCCTGATCTGCAAGGCGCTGGAAAAGACCGGCGGCGCCACCGGCCAGGCGCTGGTGGACGCCATGGGCGGCCTGTCCTGGGAAAGCCCGCGCGGCCCGGTGACGATCGACCCGCGCACCCGCGACATCGTGCACGACATGTACATGCGCCGGGTGGAAAAGCGGGACGGCGAGTACTGGAACATCGAGTTCGACCGCTTCCCGCAGGTGAAGGACCCCGCCAACCCGCTGAACGGGGGCTGAGGCGCCCGGCGGTCCCTGTGGCCTCGGGAGGGAGAAGGAATTCTCCCTCCCGAACCCTCCCTCCTCTTTTTTCAGGAGGCTGCCGCAGAACGGTGGATAGGCGGGACGCTGCACGGCACAGCCAAGCCTGCGGCAGCACCCTGAAAAGAGATGAGGGGGAGGGTCCGGGAGGGGGAGAATGCTTTCTCCCCCTCCCGGGCCACCGCCGCACCGGGCAGGACGCCCAGGCGTGACACCCGGCCCGGCCCGGTTCAGGCTTCCCGGGATGAACGCCGCAGCAGGACCGCGCCGGTGCCCGGCCCCGGCGGGGCCCTTGCCCGACCGCCGGGACACCGGCCGGACAGGGCGGGAAGGCGGAACGATCCCGCCCGCGCGATCGTGAGCCCCTTGCGCGCGGCCGCTTCGGGGGAACATCTGGCACCCCAGCGGATAGACGGGCACACACACGCGCGATGAATGCCTCGCTTCAAGCACCCTCCCTTCAGCGCTCCCGTCCACAGGTCGCCATCGTGGGAGCCGGGCCGGGGGGGCTTGCCGCGGCGATGCTGCTGGCCTCGCGCGGGGTGCGCGTCACCGTGCTGGAAAAGGACGGGGTGGTGGGCGGGCGCACCCGCACCCTGACCGCGCCGGGGGGCTACCGCTTCGACCTCGGCCCCACCTTCTTCCTGTATCCCCGCATCCTGGAGGAAATCTTCGCCGAGTGCGGCGCCGACCTGCGCGAGGAGGTGGAGATGATCCGCCTCGACCCGCAATACCGGCTGGTGTTCGAGGACAGCAACGGCGGCGTGACCCTGGACGCCACCCCCGACCTCGACCGCATGGAAGCGGAGATCGCCAAGCTCGACCCGCGGGACGCGCGCGGCGTGCGGCCCTTCCTGGCGGAGAACCGGGCCAAGCTGGCCTCCTTCCGGCCGGTGCTGGAGCGCGCCTTCACCAAGGCGGGCGACGTGGCGGCGATGGACATGCTGCGCGCCCTGCCGCATCTGCGGCCCACGCGCTCGGTGGATGCCGAGCTGCGCCGGCACTTCCGCGATCCGCGCTCGCGCCTCGCCTTCTCCTTCCAGACCAAGTACCTGGGCATGAGCCCGTTCCGCTGCCCGAGCCTCTTCACCATCCTCAGCTTCCTGGAATACGAGCACGGCGTGTTCCACCCGCGCGGCGGCTGCGGCACGGTGTCGGAGGCCATGGCGCGCGTCGCCTCCCGCCTGGGGGTGGAGATCCGGCTGGACACGCCGGTGGACGCCCTGGCCTTCGAGGGCAAGCGGGCGCGGGGCGTGGAGTTCGGCGGCCAGCGGCTGAACGCCGACGCGGTGGTGGTCAACGCCGACTTCGCCCACGCCATTCCGCGCCTGATCCCCGACGCGCTGCGGCGCAAATGGTCGGACAGCAAGATCGAGAAGGCGCGCTATTCCTGCTCCACCTTCATGCTCTACCTGGGCGTGGAGGGCACCTTTCCGCAGCTGGCGCACCACACCATCCTGCTGGCCGAGGACTACCAGCGGAACCTGCGCGAGATCGAGACGGGCACCATCCCCGACATGCCCTCGCTCTACGTGCAGAACGCCGGGGCGACGGAAGCCAGCATGGCGCCGCCGGGCCACACCGCGCTGTACCTGCTGGTGCCGGTGCCCAACCTGCGGCACGGCACGGACTGGGTGGCGGAAGCGCAGCGTTACCGGCGGCTGGCGATCGACCGGCTCAAGGCGCTGGGCATCACCGACATCGAGAGCCGCATCCGCTACGAGAAGATGGTGACGCCGCTGGAATGGCGCGACGAGTTCTCGGTGGGCTACGGCGCCACCTTCAACCTCGCGCACGACCTGCGGCAGATGCTGCTGTTCCGGCCGGGCAACCGCTTCGGCGGGGTGGAGGGCGTCTACCTCGTGGGCGGCGGCACGCATCCCGGCTCCGGCCTGCCGGTGATCTTTGAAGGCGCGCGGATCAGCACGGATCTGTGCCTGCGCGACCTCGGCCTGACCGGGATGGATACGCGGATGCATGGGGCGCTGGATGCCGCCCCGGCCTCCCAGGTTTAAGGACGAAACACGATGGCACGCGTGGTGGTGATCGGCTCCGGCCTGGGCGGGCTGGCGGCGGCGGCGGTGGCGCAGGCGCGCGGGCACCAGGTGACGCTGCTGGACAAGAACCCCTGGCTGGGTGGCAAGGCGGCGGTGCTGCACCTCGACGGCCCGGCGACGCCGGGCGGGTCCAACGGCGGTTCCTTCCGCTTCGACATGGGCCCGACCATCCTGACCGTGCCGCGGGTGCTGCGCCGCATCTTCGCGGAGGCCGGGCGCGACCAGGAGCAGGACTTGCCGCTGATCCGGCTGGACCCGCAGTGGCGCTGCTTCTTCGACGACGGCACGCAGATCGACCTGCAGGAAGGCGTGAAGCCCATGGCCGAGGCCATGGACCGTTTCGCCCCCGGCAAGGGCGTCGGCGCCGGCTACGAGAAGTTCCAGAAGGTGGCCGAGCACCTGCACGGGGTGTCGGAGAAGTTCTTCTTCTGGAAGCCGGTGGAGGACCTGTTCGACACGGTGAACTGGCGCGACAACCTGCAGCCCGGCACCATGAAGGACGTGCTCAGCCTGCGCATGGGCCAGAACGTCGCCAAGGTGATCCGCGGCCACGTCCCCGACGAGCGGCTGGCGCAGATGCTGGACCATTTCTGCCAGTATGTCGGCTCCAACCCCTACCTCGCGCCGGCCGTGCTGTGTTCCATCGGCGACATGCAGGCGGCCGAGGGCGTGTGGTACCCGAAGGGCGGCACGCGCGCGGTGGCGGAAGGGCTGGCCAAGCTGGCCGGCGACCTCGGCGCCGAGCTGCGGCCGAACACGGAGGTCACCGGCTTCGACATCGCCGACGGCCCGGACGGCAAGCGGGTCAAGGCGGTGCTGGTGGGCAGCGAGCGCATCGCCTGCGACGCCGTGATCTCCAACATGGACGCCATCCGCACCTACAAGGAGCTGGTGGGCGGCCCGGTGGGGCGGAAATACGAGAAGAAGGGCTTCGAGCCGGCCTGTTCCGGGGTGGTGCTCTATCTCGGGCTGAACAAGCGCTACGAGCACCTGGCGCACCACGATTTCGTCTTCTCCCGCGACGCGGAAGAGGAGTTCGACGCGATCTACAAGAAGGGCGTCCCGGCGCCCGACCCGACCGCCTACCTCGCGGCGCCTTCCGGCACCGACCCGACCGTGGCGCCGGAGGGCGGCGAGGCGCTGTACGTGCTGGTGCACACGCCCTACCTGCGGCCCGGCCAGGACTGGTCCAGGATGTTCCCGGCCTACCGGCAGGTGATCCTGGACAAGCTCAAGCGCACCGCGGGGCTGGAGGACATCGAGGAGCGCATCGTCGCCGAGCAGGCGCTGACCCCCGTGGACATCCACGAGCGCTACAAGGTGCTCAACGGCGCCATCTACGGGCTGGCCAGCCACGGCACCTTCCTGGGCGCCTTCAAGCCGGGCAACCGGTCCAAGGCGGTGAAGGGGCTCTACCTCGCGGGCGGGGCGGCGCATCCCGGGCCGGGCATGCCGATGGTGATGATGAGCGGCTGGATCGCCGCGGACGCCATGGACAAGGACCTCGGCGGTGCGGGCATGAGCGAGGCGGCCGACCTGGCCGGCCAGCGCGACTCGCTGCGGGCGGCCCGGCTGCAGCCGCACGCCGCGGAGTAGGGACGCGGGCGGTGGCGGCGGCGCCGGAGGAGCGGAACCCGGTCGCGCTGTTCGACCCGCGGCTGCACCATTTCTTCCACCGGATGTTCTCGCGCTTCTTCCGCCGCCACATGCGCGCCGCCCGGCTGCCGCACTGGGGCGTGCCGGAGCCCGGGCCGGACGACGCACCCCTGGTGGTCTTCGCCAACCACCCCTCCTGGTGGGACGGGGTGGCCTTCATGCTGCTGGGCGCCCGGGTGCTGCCGGACAAGACGCTGTTCGCGCCGATGGATGCGGCGGCGCTCACCCGCTACCGCTTCATGCGCCGCATCGGCGTCTTCGGCATCGAGACCGAGACGCCGCGCGGCGCCGTGGCCTTTCTCCGCACCGCCGGGCAGGTGCTGGCCGCCCCCGGCCACGCGCTGTGGATGAACGCCCCCGGCCGCTTCCAGGACGTGCGCGAGCGGCCGGTGGGGATCGCCCCCGGGCTGGTGCGCCTCCCCGAGATCGCCCCCGGGGCGCGCTTCCTGCCGCTGGCGCTGGAATACCCTTTCTGGACCGAGCGCAAGCCGGAGATGCTGGCCGCCTTCGGGACGCCGATCACCGGGGCGGAGCTGCTGGCGCTGGACCGCGCCGCCCGGGCCGAGCGGCTGCGCGACGCCCTGACCGACACCATGGACCGCCTCGCCGCGGACGCCCTGAGCCGCGACCCCGAGCGCTTCGCGGTGCTGCTGCAGGGACGCGAGGGCATGGGCGGCATCTACGAGCTGTGGCGCCGCGCCCTGGCCGCCCTGCGCGGCCAGCGCTTCGATGCCCGGCACATGGCCCGGTGACCCCATCGCGGCTTCGTCCTGATCGGGGGAAACCGGCAAGCCGGGGGGAAGCATCCCCCCGGACCCCCTTCTGTTTCCGGGAGTCTGGGGTGCGCCCGTGACCTCGCAGGCTCTTTCTGCTCCCGAAAAAAGGAGGGGGACCGGGGGAGTTCACTCCCCCGGCCTTCCCTGCCACCTCCGATCAAGACCTCAGCTCAGCGACACAGGACGCCGCGCACAGCGTCCCCGGCCGGGCGGCCAGTGTCGGGGATGCAGGGGACGGCGCCCCCTGCTAGGACGCCGGAACCGATGACGCATCTCGAGCTGATCGCGCTGTACCTCGCCGTGTTGCCGCTGGTCATGGCGGCGGTGAACCTGCGGCTGCTGAGCGACCCCCGCGGCAAGCCGCTGGACGGCACGCTGGTCTCGGTGCTGATCCCCGCCCGCGACGAGGCGCACAACATCGCCGCCTGCGTGCGCGCCGCCCTGGCCTCCGTCGGCACGGCGGTGGAGGTGGTGGTGATGGATGACGGCTCGCGCGACCGCACCGCCGCGATCGTGCTGGAGATCGCCGAGCGCGACCCGCGGGTGCGGCTGCTGGCGGCGCCGCCGCTGCCGGAGGGCTGGACCGGCAAGGTGCATGCCTGCGCCCGGCTGGGCGAGGCGGCGCGCGGGACGCACCTGCTGTTCATCGACGCCGACGTGCGGTTGGAACCGCGCGGCGCCGCCGCCATGGCGGCCGCGGCGCAGGAACAGAACCTGGCCCTGGTGACGGGCGTGCCGCGGCAGGTGATCCGCTCGCTCGGTGAGGCGCTGACGGTGCCGGCGATCAACCTGCTGATGCTGGGCTACCTGCCCGGCGTGGGCCGCGCCTTCACCGCGCATCCCGCCCTGGCCGCGGCCTGCGGCCAGCTGATCCTGATGGAGCGCCACGCCTACAACGACATCGGCGGCCACGGCGCGGTGCGCGGCGTGCTGCATGACGGGCTGGCCCTGGCCCGGCGCATGCGGCTGCAAGGCCACCGCACGGAGGTGGTGGACGGGGCGCGGCTGGCCTCCTGCCGCATGTACGACGGCTTCGCGCCGGCCTGGGAAGGCTTCCTAAAGAACGCGCGGGAAGGCATGGCGACCCCCGTGGGCCTGCCGATCTGGACGGTGCTGCTGGGCGGCGGCCACCTGCTGCCCTGGCTGCTGCTGCCCGGCCACCTGGCGGTGGCGGCGCTGCTGGCGGGCTACCTGCTGCGCGCGGCGGTGACCTGGCGGATGCGCGAGCCGCTGTGGACGATCCCGCTGCACCCGCTGACGGTGGCAACCGCCCTGGTGATCCAGTGGACGGCGCTGATCCGCTCCGGCCTGGGGCAGAAGGCGGGCTGGAAGGGCCGCGCCTATGTCGCGCAGGGGGTGGATCAGGGCGTGGTCGGGGACGCGGTTCCGGCGGAAAGGCCCAGGCCGGCGCCGGCGCGGTCCCGGGACGGCAAGCCGGCCGCGCCGCGGCGCGAAGGCGTCGGCGGCCAGTGAACGCTTTTCCCCCGAGCGCCACCCCGGGTGGCGACGCTGCGCCGCTGCAGGCCGCTTCGCCCGGCGCCCCCACGCGCGGGCCGGGCAGCGAGAACTTCCCCGTCGCCTCGCTGCTGCTGGCGCGGGCGGTGCGGCCCAAGGTGCTGGCCTTCTACCGCTTCGTGCGCGCCGCCGACGACATCGCCGACCATCCCCGGATGGACCGGGCGGAAAAGCTCGCCCGGCTGGACGCGCTGGAAGCGGCGCTGGACGACCCGCGCACGGCCCTGCCCGAGGCGGTGGGGATGCATGCGGAGGCGATGGACCCGGCGGAAGCGCGGCGGATGCTCTCCGCCTTCCGGCAGGACGCGACGCAGAACCGCTACGAGGACTGGGCAGGTTTGCAGGATTACTGCGCCCGCTCCGCCGCGCCGGTGGGGCGGATGCTGCTGCGGCTGCACGGCACGACCGATCCGGCGGCGCTGGCCGCGTCCGACGCGCTGTGCGAGGCGCTGCAGATCCTGAACCACCTGCAGGACCTGGTGCCGGACCGCGACGCGCTGGACCGCGTCTACCTGCCGACCCCCTGGATGGCGCCGGCCGGCGGCGAGGCGGGCTTCTTCGCGCCCGAGAACGCCGCGCCGCGGCGGGCGGTGCTGGATGCCGCGCTGGACCGGGTGGAGGAAGCGCTGGACCGCGCCGCCGCCCTGCCCCGCCTGATCGCCTCGCGCCGGCTGGGGCTGGAAGCGGCCGTCACCCTGAACTGCGCGCTGCGGCTGCTGGCGCGGCTGCGCGCGGCCGACCCGGTGCTGGGGCGGGTGGCCCTGTCGCGCGCGGACTTCTCCGCGGCGCTGCTGGCGGCGCCCCGGCGCGGCGTCGCGGACGCGGCGGTGGTGCGGGCGCGGGTGGCGCGGTCGGGTTCCTCCTTCGCGCGCGGCATGGCGGCGCTGAAGGGCGAGCGGCGGCGGGGGCTGTGGGGCGTCTACGCTTTTTGCCGGGCGGTGGACGACATCGCCGACGGCGCCACGCCCGAGGAGGAGAAGCGCCGCTTCCTGGGGGAATGGCGCGGCAAGCTGGTGTCGCCGGACTGCGCCCTGTCGCGCGAGCTTGCCTGGGCGCGTGCCCGCTTCGACCTGCCGCACGACGAGTGCGAGGCGATGATCGCGGGGATGGAAACCGACGCCGCCCCGCGCGTCCGCCTGCCCGACGAGGCGGCGCTGGACCTGTATTGCCGCCGCGTCGCCGGCAGCGTCGGCGCCATGGCGGTGCGGCTGTTCGGCGCCGCCGATGCCGGGGCGTTCGGCCTGGCGCTGGGCCGCACCTTTCAGCTGGTGAACATCCTGCGCGACGTGGACGAGGATGCCGAGCGCGACCGCGTCTACATCCCCCTCAGCCTGCTGGGCGAGGACGCGCCGGCCGCCGAGCTGCTCGCCCGCCCCGCCCTGGCCCGCGCCTGCGAGGCGCTGGGCGAGCAGGCGCGCGAGGGTTTCCGGCGCGCCGAGGCGGAGCTGGCGGAGCTGGACGCCCGGGCGATGCGGCCGGCACGGGTGATGATGTGGGGCTACGAGCGGCTGCTGGAGCGGCTGCTGCGGCGCGGCTTCGCGCAGCGCGGCGAGCGGCCGCGGCTGACCCGGGGCGAGAAGCTGCGCATGGCCTGGTTCGCCCTGGGCGGCCCGATGGGCGCGCCCGGCGCCGGGGCCGCGACGCGCGAGCGGGAAGCGCGCGCGGCGTGATCCACGTGGTGGGCGCGGGGGTCGCCGGGCTGGCGGCCGCCCTGGCATTGGCGCGGGCCGGAAGAAGCGTGACGCTGCACGAGGCGTCGCCCGAGGCCGGCGGCCGCGCCCGCGCCCTGCCGGACGGCACGGACAACGGCACCCACGCGCTGGTGGGCGCCAACCGGGCGGCGCTGCGCTTCCTCGACCGCATCGGCGCCCGCGACGGCTGGATCGAGCCGGAGCCGGCCGGCCTGCCGGTACTGGACCTCGCCGATGGCAGCGCCCGGCGCGTCGCTCTGGCCCCCGCCGGCTGGCGCGACCCGGCGCTGCGGCCGGCCGGGCTGACGCCGGTGGGGCTGCTGGCGCTGCTGCGCCTCGCCCTGCCGGGCCGCGACCGCGCGGTGGCGGAGGCGATGCGCGCCCACCCCGCCCTGCTGCGCGGCTTCGTGGACCCGCTGGTGATCGCGGCGCTGAACACCCCCGTGGGGGAAGCCTCGACGCGCCGGCTGGCGGCGGTGCTGCGTCGGGTGGCGCTGCCCGGCGCGGCGCGGCTGCTGGTGGCGCGGCGCGGGCTGGGGCCGGACCTGGTCGCCCCGGCGCTGGCGGCGCTGCAACGGGCCGGCGCCCGCTTCGCGCCCGGGGCGCGGCTGCGCGAGATCGCGGTGTCCGAGGGCCGCGCCACCGCCCTGCGCTTCGGCCCGGCAGAGGTGGCGCTGGACCCGGCGGATGCCGTGCTGCTGGCCACCCCGCCCTGGGAAAGCGCCCGCCTCCTGCCGGGGCTGCGGGTGCCCGACGCCCATGCCCCCATCCTGAACCTGCACTTCGCCCGCCGCGCCGAGGGCCCGGTGCGCTTCCTCGGCGTGCTCGGCGGGTTGTGCCAGTGGGTGCTGGTGCGCCCCGAGGGCGTCGCCGTCACCGTGTCCGCCGCCGACGCGGAAGCCCAGGAAGACAGCGCCACCCTGGCCCCCCGCGCCTGGGCGGAGATCCGCGCCGCCGCTGCCGCCTTCGCCCTGCCCGGCCCCTGGCCGGAGGAGCCACCCCCCTGCCGCGCCATCAAGGAACGCCGCGCCACCCCGCGCCACCGCCCCGGCCCGCCGCTGAACCCGCCGATGCGGCCCCTGGGCAACCTGTGGCTGGCCGGCGACTGGACCGACCCCGTGCTGCCGGCCACCATCGACGCCGCCGTGCGCTCGGGCGAGGCCGCCGCGCGCCGGCTGTTGCGGGCGGGGTGATGGTGCGGCGCTGGTTCGGTGGGGGGTGCCTGGGTGTTCGGGCCGCGGCCAGAGGGGCTCTGCCCCTCTGGACACCCCGCGAGGAGCTTAGGCTCCTCGACCTCATGAGTGCCTCCGGCGGGGGCGGGATGGCCCACGTCGTCCACCCGCACAACGCGTCCCGGCCCGCCCCCGCCGGAGGCACTCAACGCGGGGTCCGGGGAGTTCGTAACTCCCCGGCTCGGGACAAAGGCTTCGCCTTTGCCCTGGGGTCCAGGGGCAGCGCCCCTGGCCTCGGCCCGAACATCCAAGCGCCCCCCCGCCGAAGCCACGCACCGGCCGGCGACCAGCGCCACGCGGCCCGCCGCAGCACTGGGGACCTGCCGGCATGACCTCGGCGGAGGCCCTGGCCACGCTGCGCCGCGCCGAAGCGCGCCCTTCCCTGGCCGAGCGTCGTCGGCGCCTCGCGGCGCTGGCGGCGGAGCTGGTGCGGCGGGCCGAGGACGTCGTGGCCGCGACCAATGCCGATTATGGCGGCCGGTCGGCGGAAGACACGCTGCTGGCCGATGTGATGGTCTGCGTCCAGGCGGCGCGTCGCGCACGGCGCTGGCTGCGCTGGTGGGCGCGGCCGCGGGTGGTGGTGGCGCCGCTGGCCTTCCAGCCCTGCTGGGCCTGGACCGAGCCGGTGCCCAAGGGCGTGGTGGGGGTGATGGCGCCCTGGAACTACCCCGTGCAGCTCGCGCTCTGGCCGGCGCTGGAAGCGGTGGCGGCGGGCAACCGCGTGGCCATCAAGCCCAGCGAGCAGGCGCCGCGCACCGCCGCCCTGCTGGCCGAGATCGTGGCCGCCGCCTGGGGACCGGAGGTTGCCCTGGTGGTGCAGGGCGGGCCGGACGTGGCGGCGGATTTCGCGGCGCAGCCCTGGGACCACCTGGTTTTCACCGGCGGCACGGAAACCGGGCGCAAGGTGGCCGCGGCGGCGGCGCCCAACCTGACGCCGCTGACGCTGGAACTGGGCGGGCAGTGCGCCGCCATCGTGTTTCCCGGCGCCGAGCTGGACGCGGCGGCGCGCGCCATCCTGGCCGGCAAGGCGGTGAATGCCGGCCAGACCTGCGTGGCGCCCGACACCGTGCTGCTGCTGGGCCATCGGCGCGCCGTCTTCGCGGCAGCGGCGCGGAACACCGGCATCGCCGCGGAAACGCGGGTGGCTCCCTGGCAGGCCGACCGTCAGGCGGCGCAGTTGCCGGGCACGGAGGTCCTGACGGCTGGCCCGACGCCGCTGCGCCTGGGCGGCGACTCGACCGAGGAGCGCTTCGGCCCGGTGCTGGGCGTGGTGGAATGCAGCAGCGCCGAGGCCGCCATTGCCTGGCTGAACGCACGGCCGGCACCCCTGGCCCTGTTCCTGTTCGGCGCCACCCGGGCCGAGGAAGCGCAGATCGCGGCCCGCACCCGCGCCGGCGCCATCGCCCTGGGCCGCACGCTGGACCACGTGGCCTTTCCCGCCCTGCCCTTCGGCGGCGTCGGCGGCTCGGGCCACGGCCGCTACCACGGTCGCGCCGGCTTCGACAGCTTCAGCGACCGCCGCGCCCGCGTCCGCCACGGCCCTTTCGCCCTGGCCCGCCTGCTGGACCCGCCCCGCGGCGACTTCGCCCGCAAGCTGGCCCGCCGCCTGATCCGCTAACCGCCTGCGCCGGCTGCCGGCCCCCGCCACTCGGCCGCTGCCCGCGCCGGGGACGCTCCAGGCTCGGCGGCGCGGTTCGTTGGTCCGGGTGGTGCCGGTTGGTGCTTGCTGTTCTGGCCGTGGCCAAGGGGGCGCTGCCCCCTTGGATCCCCCGCGAGGAGCTTAGGCTCCTCGACCTCATGAGTGCCTCCGGCGGGGGCAGGTTGGGACAGGACGGTCCACTGGGACGACGTTGGCCAACCCGCCCCCGCCGGAGGCACTCAACGTGGGGTCCGGGGAGTTTAAACTCCCCGGCGGGGTCCAGGGGCAGCGCCCCTGGCCGACGCCAGAACAGCAAGCACCAACCGAGACAACTCGGACCAACGGACCCCCGGCACCGAGCAGGGGACCGAGCGCCGGCGGGACCGGTCAGCGGCGGGCGAGGCGGCCGTCGATGCCGGCCACCGGGCGGCCGTCGCTGAGAAAGGCGATCAGCGAGTCCTCCAGCGGGGCGCCGTTGTCGTAGAACTCCAGGGCGTCGTCGCGCATGGAGACGTAGTCGTCGCCGCCGCGGCGCATGAAGTTGTTGGTGACGATGCGGTAGGGGCGCTCGGGGTCGAAGGGGGCGCCGGCCACCTCCAGGATCGTCACGCGCTGGCCGGGCGGCGCGTCGGCGGTCCATTGCACGCGCAGGCCGGCGACCTGCGGGAAGCGGCCGACGGTGTCGGGCACCTTGGACACGCCGTTCTCCAGCGCCGCCTTCAGGTCGCGGCCGCGCAGCGTCACGGTGGCGATCGTGTTGGCGAAGGGCAGCATGGCCAGCACGTCGCCCATGGTCACCGTGCCTTCCACCAGCCCGGCGCGCATGCCGCCGCCATTGGTGATGGCCACCTCGGCGGAGGGCACCGCGGCCAGCATGGCGTCGGCCATCAGGTTGCCGATGGCGCATTCGCCGGAACGGCAGCCCTCGATGCTGAGCGTCGTGGGAATGCGGGCGATGGGGCGGCGCTTCAGCTCCTCCAGGGGGGCGGCGAAGCGGGCGACCACCTGCGCCACCTCCGGGTCCTCCGCCACGTCGGTGCCGAGCTCGCGCATCACCCCCTGGTGCGACACCACCCGCCCGGCATCCGACAGGTCGAGGTCGAGGCGCCCGAGGTAGCGGCCGAAGCAGCCGGCCTGCACGATGCGCACCGGGCCGGCGCTGCTCTCCTCCATCACGGGATCGGGGCCTTCCGCCTCCGCCAGGCCGTTGGCCAGCAGCGTGTGGGAATGGCCGCCCACGATCACGTCCAGCCCCGGCACGGCGCGCGCGAGGCGCCGGTCGGTTTCCAGCCCGAGATGCGACAGCAGCACCACCGTCATCGGCCCCTGCTGCGCCGCCTGCGCGCGCAGCTGCGCCAGCACGCGTTCCAGTGCCACGGCGGGGTCGCCGAAGCGCACGGTGGGCCCGGGCGAGGAGGAGGTGGCGGTATCGGGGGTGGTCAGCCCGATCACCGCGAAGCGCCGGCCGCCGGCCTCCAGCACCGTCCAGGGGGTGACGCGGTCGCGCAGCAGCGGCTCGTCCGTGAGGTCCAGGTTGGCGGACAGCACGGGGAAGGGCAGCTGCCCGAGATAGTTCGCCAGGTTCTGCGGGCCGTGGTCGAACTCGTGGTTGCCCAGCGTCATGGCCTGCACGCCGTTGGCCTTCTGCACCGCGGCCTCCGCCGCGCCGCGGTGCAGGGTGTAGAACAGCGAGCCGGTGAACTCGTCGCCCGCGTCCAGCAGCAGCGGCGCCCGGCCTTCCGCCGACACCGCGTCCTTGGCCTGCCGGATGGCGCCGGCCAGCCGCGCGGCGCCGCCGAAGCAGGGGCGGCCGGGGCGGCAGGTCGCGCCGCCGGCCACGATCGGGTCGTGGTGCGAATGGAAGTCGTTGAAGTGCACCAGCGACACGCGCCCCGCGGCCTGGGCGGCGGCGCGGCGGATCGCCGGCGCGGCCAGGGGCAGGGCCAGGGCTGCGGCCAGCAGCCCGCGCCGGGACAGCGGCAGGAGCCCCGCGCCGGGGCTGCCGGCGGCCTCCGCCGGCAGGGGGGCGCTGGGCAGGGATCGTGACGGGGTGGGATGCTGCACGAGCTGAGGTCTCCGGAACCGCCACCGCATCGCGAACCGTGGCGGAGATCGATGGCTCATTAACCTGATTCACGCCATGATCTCATGTTGATTGCGCGTCACGGAAGCGGGTCCACGAGTCGCGCTCCCGCACGTGGTTTCTTGTGTGCGCTGGTCCAGGAAGGGCCCGGAAAGGCCGCGATGCAGGTCTACTTGCCCATCGCCGAGATGTCGGTGGATGTCGTGCTGTTGCTGGGCATCGGCGGCGCCGTGGGCTTCCTGTCCGGGCTGTTCGGCGTCGGCGGCGGCTTCCTGCTGACCCCCGTGCTGATCCTGATCGGCATCCCCGCCCCCGTGGCCGTGGCCTCGGGCGCCAACCAGACGCTGGGCGCTTCCGTATCGGGGCTGATCGCGCAGTGGCGGCGCGGCAACGTGGACCCCAAGCTGGGGCTGGTGCTGCTGGCGGGCGGGCTGACCGGCTCGGCGCTGGGGACGCAGCTCTTCGTGCTGCTGCGCAAGCTCGGCCAGGTCGATCTGGCGGTCAGCCTGTTCTACGTCGTGGTGCTCGGCAGCGTCGGCGCCCTGATGGTGCGGGAGAGCGTGCGCGCCATCCTGCGCCGCCGGCGGGTGGTGATCCCCGTGCGCCTGCACGAGCACGGCTGGGCGCACGGGCTGCCCTTCAAGATGCGCTTCCGCAAGTCGCGCCTGTACATGTCGGTGATCCCGCCGGCCACGGTGGGCTTCGGCATCGGCATCCTGTCCTCCATCATGGGGGTGGGCGGCGGCTTCATGCTGGTGCCCGCCATGATCTACCTGCTGGGTGTGCCGACGCAGACCACCATCGGTACCTCGCTGTTCCAGGTCACCTTCGTGACGGCCAGCGTGACGCTGCTGCAGGCGCTGCAGACGGGGTCGGTGGACATCGTGCTGACGCTGCTGCTGCTGGCCGGCGGCGTGGCGGGGGCGCAGTTCGGCGCCGCCATGGGCGCCCGGCTGCGCGGCGAGGAGATGCGCGCGCTGCTGGGCGCGCTGGTGCTGGCCGTGGCGCTGAGCCTGCTGTGGGACCTGGTTCGCACGCCCGAGAGCCTCTACGCCATCGGCCCGGTCCGTTGAGCCGCGCGCCGCGTTCCGGCGGCCCGCCCCGGGCGTGGCGGGGAATGTACCCCGTTGCCCCGGCGCGGCGGCGCGCGCGGCCCGCCGCCCTGGCCGCGGCGGTGCGGCTACGCCGGGCGCTGCTTTTCCTGATCCTGGCCGCGCTGCTGCCCGGGGCGGCGGCGGCGCAGGCCCCGGCCGCGCGGCCCGGGGTGCCGGTGGCCCCGCCCGCCCCCTCCCCGGCCCGGCCGGCCGCGCCGGCGGCCCCGCCGGCCACCGCCAGCCCACCCGCCGCAGCGGCCCCACCTGCCGCGGCCGCGATACCGCCGGCCAGTCCCGGCGGCCCCGCGCTGGTGGCCGAACTCGGCGCGCCGCGCATCGAGGTCACCACCGCCTTCAGCGGCACCGACGTGCTGGTGTTCGGCGCCACGGAACGCCTGCTGGGCCCGCAGGGCGACAACGTGCTGGTGGTGGGCCAGGGCCCGCTCCAGGCCCAGGTGGTGCGGCGGCGGGTGCGGGTGCTGGGCGCCTGGATCAACGGCCCCTCGGCGCGCTTCGACGACGTGCCCTCCTGGTACACGCTGACCGGCACCGCGCCGCTGCGCGACCTGCTCGGCCAGCCGGAGCGGCGGGAATTGCAGCTGGGGATCAACGCCCTGGCCCGCCGCGCCGTGGGCCGCAGCGACCCCGACTTCCGCGACGCGCTGCTGGAACGCAAGGTCGCGGCCGAGCTGTGGAACGAGGACGAGCAGCCGGTGGACGTGTCGGGCGGCCGGCTGTTCCACGCCCGCCTGCCGCTGCCGGCCATCGCCCCGACCGGGGACTACGTGGTGCAGGTGCTGCTGATCCGCGGCGGACGGGTCGCGGCGCGGCAGGAACTGGCCTTCCGGGTGCAACGCGTCGGCACGGCGGCCGAGATCGCCGATGTTTCCCGTGAAACCCCGCTGCTGTATGGGCTGGCCTGCATCGCGCTGGCCGCGCTGGCGGGATGGCTGGGCAGCGTGCTGTTCCGCCGCTGAGCGGCACCCGCATCCTGCGGCCACGGGGCGGCCGTGGCGCCGCCGGCCTTGCCACGCCGGGCCTTGCCACACCGGGCCGGGCGGCGCGGGATGCGGGCGGCCGGGATGCACGGCTGCGGGAGGTCGCCCGGAATCCTGGCCTTCCGCGCGCCGGGAATGGCAGCCTCCGGCGGCCCAACTGAGCCGGGGAACAGGGGAACCATGCCCAACGACCGCGTTTTCCTCGTCGTGGTGGATGACAGCCCGGAGCGCCGGGTGGCGCTGCGCTACGCCTGCCTGCGGGTGCGCAAGTCCGGCGGCCGCGTCGCCCTGCTGCGCATCACCGAGCCGGTGGAGCTGCAGGAATGGGCCAGCGTCGGCGCCCTGATGCAGGAGGAACAACGCCAGGACGCCGAACAGCTGCTGGCCGGCCTCGGCACGGAAGTGCAGGAACTGACCGGCGGCCTGCCCCTGCTCCTGATCCGCGAGGGCGAGCCTGTGGAGGAGATCCTGTCCCTGCTGGAGGAGGACCCCCGCATCTCCATCCTGGTGCTGGCCTCGGCGCCCGCGGGCAGCACCCCGGGCCCGCTGATCACCGCCCTGGTCGGCCGCCAGTCCCCGCGCCTGCGCTGCCCCCTGACCGTGGTGCCCGGCGGCATGAGCGACGCCGAACTGGAACGGGTGACCTGAGAGCAGGCATCCTTCGCCCTCCCGCCGGGGCGGGGCTCGTGGGGCGCGTTGTGCCTGGGTGTTCGGGCCTGGGCCAGAGGGGCTCTGCCCCTCTGGACACCCCGCGAGGAGCTTAGGGTGTGTGACTGAAGTGAGTGATGGGCTGGGTGTGATGGGGGTTTTCTGGCCGTGCCACTCTGAAAGTGTTCGACGCTTTCGGGGATGGCACGGCCATGACCAGGTCCAGCCTGGACGAC